>CAKJYC010000016.1 GCA_918244965.1 Clostridiales bacterium
ATTTGTTCTCAACGCCCCCGTAGCTCAGGGAAGCAATCAGACGCCTGTCAGCGTTCAGGCTCATGGGAATCTCACCCCCGCTGGGTTCTCCACCGGCTCCTTAGAGAAGTATCATTATCCCGCTGTAACGGTCATCGCCTGCCGGTAGCTGCCCGGGTTACTGTCGTATAGATGTTGTCGCTCGCTTCCTTTCGGAAGGTCTTGGCGCATCTACGGCTTCGGCTCGTATTACAGGGAACGTATCTGATTGCCTGTGTATTCGGTTTTCAAGGTTCCGGAGAGGCTTCTGGAGAAGTCCCTCCATATATCAACCCCCCCACGCAAGTGCTCAAACCGACAAAAAAGTGCAAAAATATTTATTTCAAGGTCGAAATAACGAAATTCCGAACAGAAAAAAGCCGAAATTATACCGGATGGCATAGTTTCGGCTTAATTCAAAAAAGCAAATGTACGATTGTTTTGGTGGGAACGAATTAGAAAAGGAATGTCAAATGTGCGATTTTAGTTGAAAAAGATGCAGTTTTGCAAGATTGGTGTACGACTGGTGTAAATTGGTGTATTTTGGATAAAAATGAGGGTGGATTTGAAGGATGAGAAAGTCTGAAAAGTCCATAAAAAACACCTCGGATTTCTCCGAGGTGTAAGGGGTGATATTCGATTAGTACAGCTTCGCGCCGGCCGGGATGTGCGGGTCAACCATGAGCAGGTTCAGCCGTTCCTCGCCGTCCTTCTTGTGGACAGCAGAGAGCAGCATGCCGCAGGATTCGAGACCCATCATCGCTCTGGGCGGCAGGTTCGTGATTGCAACGAGCGTCTTGCCGATGAGCTGTTCCGGCTCGTAATAGGCGTGAATGCCCGATAAAATCGTGCGATTTTCGCCTGTGCCGTCGTCCAGCGTGAACTTCAAGAGCTTCTTGCTCTTCGGTACGGCTTCGCAGGCAAGCACCTTGACCGCACGGAAATCAGACTTGGAGAAGGTCTCGAAATCGACGAAATCCTTGAACAGCGGCTCGATCTCCACACCGGTGAAGTCGATCTTTTCCGGCTCGGCAGGCGCTTCGGCAATGGGTGCAGCAGCTTCTGTGACTGCTTCCGAAATGTCGTTTTTGTCCTGCTTGGCTTCACCCTGCTTCTTGCCAATCGGCTTCATTGTTGGGAACAGGAGAATGTCGCGGATGGTCGGCGCGTCGGTCAACAGCATGCACAGGCGGTCGATGCCGATGCCGATGCCGCCCGTCGGGGGCATGCCGTATTCCATGGCAAGCATGAAGTCCTCGTCGATCTGCATGGCCTCGTCGTCGCCCTTCTGGCGTTCCTTGGCCTGCTGGACGAAGCGGCTGCGCTGGTCGATCGGATCGTTGAGCTCGGTGTACGCGTTGGCGTACTCGTGGCCGCAGACGAACAGCTCGAAGCGGTCGACGATGTCCTTGCTGCCGCTCTTCAGCTTGGTCAGCGGGGAATTCTCGATCGGGTAGTCGGTAATGAATGTCGGCTGGATCAGCTTGCTTTCCACAAACGCATCGAACAGCTCGACAAGCACCTTGCCCTTGCCGGATTCCGGATCCTTGAGCTCGACGCCGAGTTCCTTTGCGATCGCGCGGGCCTTTTCGTCGGACTCGCAGCCGTAAATATCCTTGCCGGTGTATTCTTTGACCGCATCGTTCATGGTGAGGCGGCGGAACGGAGGCGTCAGGTCGACCTCCTGGCCCTGATAGGTGATCTTCGCCGTGCCGTTGACAAGTTCGGAGCAGCGCGAGAAGATCTGCTCGCACAGCGCCATCATGCCTCTGAGGTCGGTGTATGCCTGATAGACCTCGATCGTCGTGAATTCGGGGTTGTGCGTGGCGTCCATGCCCTCGTTGCGGAACAGACGGCCGATCTCATACACGCGCTCCAGTCCGCCGACGATGCACATCTTGAGGTGCAGCTCGGTCGCGATGCGCATGTACATGTCGATGTCGAGCGTGTTGTGGTGCGTCACGAACGGACGTGCGGACGCGCCGGACGCGACCGTGTTCAGCACGGGCGTCTCGACCTCCATAAAGCCCTCGCTGTCGAGGTAACGGCGGATCTCCGCGATGATCGCGCTGCGCTTCTTGAACGTTTCGCGCACGCCGGCGTTCATGAACAGATCGACAAAGCGCTGGCGGTAGCGAAGCTCCGGATCCTTGAGACCGTGGAACTTTTCGGGCAGCGGACGCAGCGACTTCGACAGCAGCGTGACCTCCTGCGCATGGACGGAGACCTCGCCGGTGCGGGTCTTGAACACAAAGCCCTTAACGCCGATGATGTCGCCGATGTCGTAGGCCTTGAAGTCGGCGTATGCTTCCTCGCCGACGTCGTCGCGGCGTACATAGATCTGGATATCGCCTGCGGCGTCCAGCACATGCGCAAAGCTCGCCTTGCCCATGATGCGCTTGGACATCATGCGGCCGGCGATGCTGACCGTCTTGCCCTCAAGCGCATCGTAGTTTGCGACGATATCGCTGCTGTGATGTGACTGATCGAACGTAATGACCGCAAACGGATCCTTCCCCGCCCTTACGAGCGCGGTCAGTTTATCTCTGCGGATCTGAAGAAGCTCGGAGAGCTGTTCCTCGCTGAGCTCGACGGATTCGTTCGGAATGTTCGTTTCTTCCATTCTATGATGCTCCGATTCAGTGAATGTCAAGGATTTCGAGATGGATCATGCCGCCCGGCGTGGTGACCGGAACGGTGTCGCCGACGGAATGACCGAGCAGCGCGCCGCCGATCGGGGAATCGTTGCTGACCTTGCCGGCAACCGGATCCGCCGCCATCGAGCCGACGATCTCCAGCTTCATTTCCATGCCGCTGCTTACATTGCGGACCGCGACCTTGGAGCCGACGTGCACCTTGTCGTCAGACAGAGCCGTATGGTCGATGATCTTCGCCGTGCGGAGCTCTTCTTCGAGCGTGGCGATGTCGTATTCGTTCTTCGACTGCTCCGCCTTTGCCGCGTCATATTCCGCGTTCTCGGACAGATCGCCGAAGCCGCGCGCGATCTTCAGCTCCTCCGCGATCTCAAGCGTGCGGGTCGATTTCAGATATTCCAGGTGTGCCTTGCGTTTTTCGAACTCTTCCTGAGTCAGCCAAATCTCTGCCATATTGTTTCTCCTTTAGCCCATATTGGGAATTGTATCATTATAGTGTATTGCTCTTCTGACTGTCAAGCAGAAAAGCACGGATTTCTGCAGTGTTTTTTGCATCGTTGAGCCGCGCGCGCAGCTCCCCCGCACCGCGCATGCCGGCAAAATAGCGCGGCAGGTGCTTTCTCAGCTCCACAAGCCCGTGACTGCCCTTTTGCGCTTCGATGCGCTCCGCGTGCAAAAGTGCGGTTTCGATCCGTTCGGAAACGGTCGGCGCCGTGTACGGCTCCCCTGCGATCGCCGATCGGATCTCGCGGAAGATCCACGGCCGGCCGAGCGCGGCTCTGCCGACCATCACGCCGTCGCAGCCCGTTTCGCGCAGCATCGAGAGCGCGTCGGCGCCGCTTGTGATGTCGCCGTTGCCGATCACCGGGATACGCACGGCAGCCTTGACCGCGGCGATCGCCGTCCGGTCGGCCGTTCCCCGGTACTGCTGCGCGCGGGTGCGCGGATGCAGGCAGATCGCGTCGGCGCCGCTGTCCTCCAGCACCCTTGCGAACGATACGCAGGTATCCTCCTCCCAGCCCTTGCGGAACTTGACCGTGACGGGCACGGGCGAAGCCGCCTTCGCCGCCGCAACGATCTGTCCCGCGAGCGCGGGCGTACGCATGAGCGCGCTACCGTCGCCGTTCGAAACGATCTTCTGCGCCGGACAGCCCATGTTGAGGTCGATGCAGGCAAGCCGTGATCCCAGCCGCTCCGCGACCAGCTTCACGGCGTCCGCCACGCGGTCCGGCTCGTGGCCGAACAGCTGCACCGCGACCCGGTCCTCATCCTCGCCGAGCGTCAGATAGTCCGCGGTCTTCACGTTGCCGAACGTCAGCCCCTTTGCGCTGATCATTTCGGTGCAGGTAAGATCGCAGCCGAACGACGTGCAGAGCGCACGAAACACAGCGTCCGTATAGCCCGCCATCGGCGCGAGCAGAACGGGATGCGCGGATCGGAACAGGTCACTCATTTTGGGGAACGGGCGTCGCGGTGGGCGCGGGCGTGGGCGTATGGATGGGCAGCGGCGATACGTTCGGATCGGGCGTCGCGGGCGGATCGAGCTTCGGGTTCAGCTCCAAAAGCTCCACGCTTTCGATGAACCAGCGTCCGTCGGTCTGCGCAAGATGCAGACGGTACTTGCGCGGCGTCCATTCGGGGATCGTCGTGCCGGACGCAAATTCCGCGGGCAGCACGCCCTTGATGCCGCGGATCTGCTCGACCGCATCCACATAGGTATTGATGTGCCACGGGAGGATGTGCATGCTTTTGATCTTCAGGCTGTATTCATATGACGTGACCGTGACGCCGGCGTACGGCGCGGCGCTCGTTTCTCGCTGCTGCGCGTCGCCGTTGATGCACACGGGCGAGAAATACGCCGCGAGATCGGCCTCCGGCGCGTTCTTCAGAATACAGTCGGCACGCAGCGTCATGCCCTCGTTGACAAGGATGTATGCATTGCTGATGCGGGCGGCGGACAGGAACGAAAGGACGCCGAGCGCGGCGACGGCGAGCGCCGTCAGGATCGCGCGCATGAAATAGAACACCGACCGGCGTACGGCGGTCACCGCACGCAGCTGTTTGCGCGCCGTGCGGATCTCGGACGCTTTTCTTGCGGACGCCATGGCATACCCTTCCTTTCGTTCATAGTTTTATTATTATACCATGTCCTTTTCTCTTTTTCAACCGCATTTCAGTGAAGCCGAAAAAAGGCTTGCCACGGATCGTTTCCATCGTATATAATGGGATCGAGAAAACCGGCGCGTGCCGGCGTCAACGGAGGTATCCCATGCTGCAAAACCCCTTTTTCCCCGAAATCCACGGCAACTTCGGCTTCGGCTGCATGCGTCTGCCCATGCAGGGCGACAAGGTCGACGAAGCGCAGTTCTGCGCCATGACGGACGCGTTCCTGGCTGCCGGTTTCAACTATTTCGACACGGCGCACGGCTATATCGGCGGACAGTCCGAGACGGCAATCCGTGATTGTCTGGTCAGGCGGTATCCGCGTGAGCGCTTTTTGCTCACGGACAAGCTCTCCGATTCATACTTCCAGTCCGAGGAGGAGATCCGCCCATTCTTTGAACAGCAGCTTGCGCTGTGCGGTGTGGACTACTTCGACTTTTATCTGATGCATGCGCAGGATCACCGCAATTACCCGAAGTATCAGCGCTGCCGCGCCTATGAGACGGCGTTTGCGCTCAAGGCCGAGGGCAGGATCCGCCATGTCGGCCTCTCTTTCCACGACGAGGCGGCCGTGCTCGACCGGATCCTTTGCGACCATCCGGAGATCGAGATCGTGCAGATCCAGTTCAATTATGCCGATTTTGAGGACGCAAGCGTGGAAAGCCGCAAGGCGTACGAGGTCTGCGTGAAGCATGGTAAGCCCGTCATCGTCATGGAGCCGGTCAAGGGCGGCAGTCTCGTGAACCTGCCCCCGGAGGCGGATGCGATCTTCCGCGCGCTCGACGGCGGCAGCAACGCAAGCTATGCGATCCGGTTTGCCGCGAGCTTCCCGCAAATGGCGATGGTGCTTTCCGGCATGAGCAATATGGAGCAGATGACCGACAATCTGAACACCATGACGAACTTCCGGCCGCTCGACGAAGCGGAGCGCGAAGCCGTGCGGAAGGTCTGCGGCGTGTTCAAGTCGATGAACCTGATCCCCTGCACCGGATGCCGCTACTGCGTCGAGCAGAACGAATGCCCGATGTCCATCCGTATCCCCGACATGTTCTCCGCGCTCAACACGTTTGAGACGTTTCACACCTGGAATCCGCGTTATTATTACAAATGCGTCCTCACTGCCGACGGCTTCGGCAAGGCGTCCGAGTGTCTCAAATGCGGCATGTGCGAGGAGGTCTGTCCGCAGCATCTGCCGATCCGCGAGCTGCTCGAAAAGGTTGCGGATACCTTTGAAAAAAAGAAGGATGAGGACTGACGGCCGCATTTTTCCCGCCCCGGATCGCCGGGGCGTTTTTTGTTTGCGTAATTTTGGAAAACCGGGGCTTTTGCTGTTTACAAAACGGGCGTTTTCTGCTAATCTAATGGTGTATACATATGCGCCGAAAGGGACGGCGCAAAACACCATTCGGAAAAAAGGAGGGGTTATATCGTGAGAGACACGTTTCGCGGCGGCGTCCATCCGCGGGAACGCAAGGACCTGAGCCGGGAAGCCGCACTGCGCGTCTTTGACGCAAAGGGAGAGATGGTCTTTCCCCTTGCGCAGCACATCGGAAAACCGGCGAAGGCGATCGTGAAAAAGGGCGATCCCGTGCTGGTCGGACAACGCATCGCAGAGGCCGACGGCTTCGTTTCCGCCCATGTCATCTGCTCCTGCTCCGGCACGGTCAAGGCGGTCGAAAAGCGCCGCACGATCTCCGGCGCCATGCAGGAATGCATCGTGGTGGATAACGACGGGCTGTATACCGCGACCGGCGACGTCCTCGATACGCCGCTGCCCGTCGACGTCGTGACGAATGAAGAGATCCTGCAGGCGGTTAAGGACGCCGGCATCATCGGTCTAGGCGGCGCCGGGTTCCCGACCCACGTCAAGCTGGCGCCGAAAGAACCGCTGGCGATCAAGTACCTGATTGCGAACGGCGCGGAATGCGAGCCGTACCTGACCTGCAACGATCAGCTCATGCGCGGCTACGCAAAGGAGATCGTCGACGGCATGGAGGTCGTGCTGAAGCTGTTCCCGAACGCGCAGGGCGTGATCGCGATCGAGAACAACAAGCCCGAAGCGATCGCCGCGATGAAGCGCGCGGCTGCCGGACACAATCGCATCCGCGTGATGGGCCTTCGCACGAAGTACCCGCAGGGCGGTGAGCGCAGTCTCATCAAGGTCATCGCGGGCGTCGATTATCCGATCACCAAGCTGCCGGCGGACGTCGGCTGCATCGTCGACAACGTCGGCACGATCTACGCGATCGGCCGCGCGGCGCTCTATCATGAGCCGCTGTTCCGGCATGTGCTGACGGTCACCGGCGAGGCGGTCAAGGAGCCTTCGAACTTCATCGTGCGCGACGGCACGAGCTTTCAAGAGCTCATCGAAGCCGCGGGCGGGATCAAGGACGGCGTCGAGGCCGCGAAGATCATCTCCGGCGGTCCGATGATGGGCATTGCGGTTTCCACGACCGAGGTCCCGATCACCAAGACGACCAACGCGATCACCGTTTTGTCGAGCGACCCGGTCGAAAAGGCCGACCGTCAGATGACCGCGTGTCTGCACTGCGGCCGCTGCACCACGGTCTGCCCGAACGGGCTGATGCCTCAGATGATGGCGGACGCCGTTGCGGCGGGCGATTATGAGCGCTATGAAAAGAAGCTCTACGGGCTCGACTGCATCTCCTGCGGCTCCTGCACCTATATCTGTCCGGCGAAGCGTCCGCTGACCCAGACGTTCAAGCAAACCAAAGCCGAGATCATGGCACGCAAGCGTGCGGCACAGGGAGGTCAAAAATGAGTCAGCAACTGCATCTCTCCGCCGGCCCGCACGTTCGCGACCGCTGGACGACGCCGTTCATCATGATGATCGTGCTGCTGGCGCTGCTGCCGACCGCCGTTATCGGCGTCGTCGTCAACGGCCTCAACGCGCTGTGGATCATCCTTGCGTCGATTGGCGCCGCTGTGCTGACCGAGCTCCTGTTCTGCCTCGTCACCAGGCGCAAGATCACGATCTTCGACGGCAGCGCCGCCGTCACCGGCATGCTGCTGGCGCTGTGTCTGTCGCCGAACACACCGGTCATCCTGCCGGTCGTCGGCTCGGTCTTCGCGATCCTCGTCGTCAAGTGCTGCTTCGGCGGCCTCGGCAAAAACTTCATCAACCCGGCGCTTGCCGCACGGTGTTTCCTGCTTCTGTCGTTTTCCAACGGCATGACGAACTATCCCGTCGACGCAGTCTCCGGCGCAACGCCGATCGCCGCGCTGAAGGCGGGCAGCATGGTCAACGTCACGAGCATGTTCCTCGGCACTGCGGGCGGCGTCATCGGCGGCTCGATCGTCGCGCTTCTGATCGGCGGTCTCGTGCTGTGGGGACTTGACGTCATCCACGGCGAGATCTGCTTCTCGGTCATTGGCGGGTTCACGCTGTGCCTCGCGCTGTTCGGCGGACACGGCTTCGACCCCGCATACCTTGCCGCGCAGCTGTGCGGCGGCGGCGTGGTGATGGGCGCGTTCTTCATGGCGACCGACTACACCACCTCCCCCGTCAGCCGTCTCGGCCAGCTCGTTTACGGCTGTCTCATCGGCGTGCTCGGCGCACTGTTCCGTATCTTCGGAAAGAGCGCCGACTCGTTCAGCTATTCGATCATCATCGCGAACCTGTTCACGCCTTTGATCGACCTGTACATCGTTCCGAAGCCCTACGCGTACCGCAAGCGCGCAATCGACAAGGCCGCAGGCGTCGTGAAGCCTCCGCTGTATAAGCGCATCCCGAAGCCCGTGATCGCGCTGACGATCATCGCCGCGCTCGCGGGACTCGCGCTGTCCGGCGTGTTCTCAATGACCAAGGGCCCGATCGAGGCCAACGAAGAGAAGAAGCAGCAGGCGTCGTTCAGGATCGTCTGTGAGGACGCCGTCGACTTTGAGCAGCTTGAGGTCCGGGACGGCACCAACTACGGCAGCGGCAAGTTCGGCTCCACAACGATCGAACAGGCGCTGCGTGCCGTCGGTGCAAACGGCGAAACCGCCGGCTACGTGCTCGTCATCTCGAACCGCAACGCCTACAACCCGCCGATCAAGCTGGCGCTCGGCGTCGATCCGGAGGGCCGGGTCAACAGGATCTCGTTCATCGAGATCAACGAAACGCCCGGCAAGGGCTCGCTCGCGGATGAATCCAAGTTCAAGGATCAGTTCAGCGGCAAGCTGGCGGACAGTTTCGTGCTGAACGGGACCGGTGAAGACGGCATCGACGCGATCAGCGGCGCGACCGTCACCACGAAGGCCGTGCTGAACGCGGTCAACGCGGGTCTCGACTTCTTCCGCAACGTGATCATGGGAGGAGGCAACTGATATGAAAAATCCGTATGTTGAACGGCTGTACAACGGCCTCGTCAAGGAGAACCCGACGCTGGTGCTGATGCTCGGCATGTGCCCGACGCTGGCGGTCTCGACCGCGGCGATCAACGGCATTTCGATGGGTCTTTCGACGCTGGCGGTCCTCGTGCTGTCGAACTTTTTGATCTCGGTCATGCGCAACGTGATCCCGGACGACGTTCGCCTCCCCGCCTACATCGTCATCGTCGCGTCGCTCGTCACCGTTGTCAAGCTGCTGATCAAGGCGTATCTGCCTTCGGTCGACGAAGCGCTCGGCACCTACATCGACCTGATCGTGGTCAACTGCATCATCCTCGGCCGCGCCGAAGCGTACGCGAACAAGCATACGCCGGGGCTGTCGGTCATGGACGGCGTCGGCATGGGCCTCGGCTTCACCGTTGCGCTGACGCTTGCGGGTCTCTTGCGCGAGCTCCTCGGCGCAGGCACAGTGTTCGGCCTGACCGTCTTCCCGCAGGAATACGCGATCGGCATCATGATCCAGCCGCCGGGAGCGTTCCTCGTCATCGCGCTGTTCATCATCATCATGAATGCGATCGGCATCAAGACGCGCCAGCGTCAGCTCGTCGAAAGCGACGGCTGCGACGGCTGCTGCTACAAGTGCGCCATGCGCTGTGAAGATGCAAAGAAGGAGGAAGAGAAATGATCCGCTTAATTCTGATCGTCATTCTGAACGCGCTGATCTCCAACGTCGTTCTCAATCAGTTCCTCGGCATCTGCTCGTTCCTCGGCGTTTCGCAGCGGATCAAGGCGTCGGCGTCGCTCGGCGGCGCGGTCATCTTCGTTCTGACGATCGCCTCCGCCGTTGCAAGCGCGCTGTATTCCCTCGTTCTGGAGCCGCTCGGCATGTCGTTCATGAAGATGATCGTCTTTATCCTCGTCATCGCCGCGCTGGTGCAGATCGTCGAGATGTTCCTCAAGAAAAAATCGCCTGCGGTCTATAAATCGCTCGGCATCTACCTCCCGCTGATCACCACCAACTGCGCGGTGCTCGGCATTGCGATCGACAACATCGACAAGTTCGGCTACAACTTCATCGAGAGTGTGTTCTCCGGCTTCGGCACGGCGATCGGCTACACGATCGCGATCGTGCTGCTCGCGGGCATTCGCTCGCGTCTCACGGAGGACGACATCCCCCGTCCCGTTCGCGGCGCACCGGTCGTCATGCTCGCGGCGGCGCTGATGTCCATCGCATTCATGGGCTTTGCCGAGCTGCAGCCCGCGGTCGAAACGATCCTGAAGGGGGTGTAAGCATGATTATTCTGATCACCACCCTCGTCATCACCGCCATCGGCATTATCGTCGGCGCGGGGCTCGTGTTCACGGGCAAGAAGTTCCATGTCCCGGTCGATGCGCGCGAATCCGAAGTCCGCGCGTGTCTGCCCGGCAACAACTGCGGCGCATGCGGCTTTGCCGGCTGTGACGCGGCCGCGGCGGCCATCGTCGCAGGCGACGCGCCGGTAAACGTCTGCCCCGTGGGCGGCGGTCCGGTCGCGGAAAAGATCGGCGGCATCATGGGCACCGATGCGGAGATCCTTGAACGCCGGGTCGCGTTCGTCCGCTGCAAGGGCACCTGCGAGGCGTCCGGTCTGCAGGGCGTCTACACCGGGATCCGCGACTGCCGCGCGGCGGCGCTTGCGGGGATCAATCTGAAGAACTGCGACTACGGCTGCATGGGCCTCGGCTCGTGCGTGAACGTCTGTCCGCAGGGCGCGATCACGCTCGTCGACGGCGTCGCGGTCGTGAACCGCAACAAATGCGTCGCGTGCGGACTGTGCGTGAAGGCCTGTCCGAAGGGGCTCATCGAGCTCGTGCCGGAAAGCAAGCACGTCGCCGTACAGTGCATGAACCGGGACAAGGGCCCGCAGGTCAAGAAGGTCTGCTCCGCCGGCTGCATCGGCTGTACGCTGTGCACGCGCCAGTGCCAGTTTGACGCGATCCATATGGACGGCAATCTCGCACGCATCGACTACGCGAAGTGCGAGCAGTGCGGCAAGTGCGCGGAGAAATGCCCGGTCGGCGTCATCACGCCGCCCTGCCCCGCCGTACGGAAGGAGGCATAAGCCATGGAAAAACGCAATCAGGCTGCAAAGCTCATCGTCGGCGCGGTCGTCGTCATCATCGCCGTGCTGTTCCTGTCCGGCGTCGTCGGCGGACATGACGTCAAGTACAAGTCCGCTCCGCTTTCGAGCGAGGACATCGCGTACAAGACGGTCGAAGCGCCGGTACCCGCTGCGAAGAACGGGATCATCAGCTCCGACGAATGGAAGGCGATCTATCCCGACATCGTGACGACCATGTACCAAAACGACGAGAACGACGAGATCGTTGACTATCTGGAGATCGACCCGTATCTGCTCGACATCTACGACGGCTTCGGCTTCGCGACAGAATACGGCAGCGCACGCGGTCACACATATACGCTGGATGACGTGAACAACACCCATCGCCCGCACGGCAGCGCAAACTGTCTCACCTGCAAGACGCCGTACTTCAACCGGCTTGCGGAGAACGGCAACGTCGACGCGTACACCTATGATTTCAACGAAGTCATGGAAGCGCTGCGCAAGGACGGCGGCGAGGCGGTCAGCTGCTACACCTGCCACGGCAACGAGGCGGGCAGCAAGGGACAGATCGTCATCACACATTCCTATGTGCCCAAGGCGCTCGGTGCGGATTTCGCCGGGATCGACCTGTCCACGCTCTCCTGCGGACAGTGCCACATCGAGTACTACTTCAACAAGCAGGAGCTGAAGGCGGACGGCAAGCCCACGATGGAAACGTCAATGCCGTATCACAACGTCTCGGAGATGACGCCGGAAGCGATCTACGACTACTATGAGGCCATCGGCTATACGGACTGGGAGCAGAAGAGCACCGGGACGAAGATGCTGAAGGCGCAGCACCCCGAACTGGAGACGTACCTCCAGGGCGTGCATGCCGGAACGCTTTCCTGCGCCGACTGCCATATGCCGGTCGTACAGAACGCCGAGACGCAGGAGATCTACCACAGCCACCTGATCGTGAGCCCGCTCAACAATAAGACGCTGCTGGAAACCTGCCTCGTGTGTCACAAGGACCTCGGCATCCGCACGACGGACGACATGGTGCAGTTCGTCAAAAACATTCAGGCGAACGTCACGGCGGAGGAAACGCGCGTCGGCAACCTGCTCGCCGCATTCAAGAAGGCGCTCGAAAAGGAGCACCAGAGCGGAACGCGGACCGACGAACAGCTCGATCCGATCCGCGCGCTGTATCGCAAGGCGCAGTGGTTCTTTGACTTCTGTTACGTCGAGAACGCCGAAGGCGCGCACAACTCCGCGCTCGCGTACCGCTGCCTTTCCACGGCGGAGCAGCTGATCAACGAGGGCATGGCGAAGCTCGCCGCGCTCAACGATTAAACAGCCATCTACCTGCGGCAAAGGGCGCTGACCCTTTGCCGCATCCTTTTATGGGGTCAAAATGAAGGTTCTGAAAAAGATTTACGGGTTCATCGCGTCGATGAGATTCGCGATCGTTCTGCTGCTGGTGATCGCCGCCGTCTGTGTGGTCGGCAGCCTTGTGCCGCAGGGCGAACAGTTTGCGCTGTACCGCGGCACATATTCCGAGCGCACGGCAGCGTTTATTCTTGCGTTCGGGCTCGACGACGTGTTCCACAGCTGGTGGTTCATCACGCTTGTCGCCGCGCTGTGCCTGAGCCTTGTACTGTGCAATCTCACCCGCGTGCGCGCGCTGATCCGTAAAACGAAGGAAGCCGCAAGCGTCGGGCACGCGCTGTCCTCTTCGCCGGACGCGACGGAGGAGGGCGTTGTCGATCCTGCGCCGGTGTTCCGGCGGATGCGCTTCTATCGCACGGTCCAAAGCGAAGCCGACGGCAAACCGGTCGTCTTTGCCTGCCGCAACCGGATCGGCTTCTGGGGCGCGTGGGTCTGCCACATCGGGATCGTGCTGATCGTGCTGGGCTACGCGCTCGGTCAAATGACGCTGTTCTCCGCGACCGTGTACGGTACGCCGGGACAGATCAAGCCGGTCGAGGGCACGCCGTTCGAAGCGATGATCACGGACTTTGCGATCGACCGCACCGAGACGGGCTTTGTCGAGCAGTACACGACCGCGCTGACCGTGCAAAACACCGGGACCGGCGAGAAGCAGAGCGGTACCGCAAGCGTCAACCATCCGGCGGTGCTCTGCGGCATGAAGTTTTATCAGACTGCGTCCGGCTACGCGGCGCGCGTCACGATCCTTGAGGACGGTGTGCCGCTCGAAAGAGCCGATCTGTGCGTCGGCGAGGAGCTGACGATCTCGTTTCTGCCCGGACTGTCGTTGTATCTCGACGCGTACGAGCCGGATCACAACGGAAGCGGCAGGAGCGCGTTCCACGTCCTGTTCTTCCATCAGGGACAGTACATCGACCTCGGCGCCGAATACTTTGCTCCGGGCGGTGTGATCAACCTCGGCCGGTACGCGATTGAGCTTTCCGGGCCTCTCGACTACACGCTGCTGCGCGTCAAAAAGGATTCGTTTGCGTGGCTTGTGCTGATCGGCGCCATACTGACTGCGCTCGGTCTGTTCGCCGCGCTGTATCTCGTACCGGAAACGCTTTGGGCCGTGCGGGAGGACGACGGCACGTGGACCGTATGCGGCAGGAGCAAAAAGCTCGCGCCGCTGTTCCGGGAACAATTCACCCGCGCCGTGAGCGGCCGTAAAGGAAAGGAGGCGGACAAATGATCCTTGCGGAAAGCATCCTGTTTCTGATCACGCTCGGACTGTATTTTGTCGCGATGCTTCTGTATTTCCTGTACGCCGCCGTCCGAAAGCCCGCCCTGCACCGCGCCGCGGTCTGGACGCAGATCGCCGCGTTCGTCATCCACTCGGCGGCGATCGTGCTGCGCGGGATCCTGATGGCGCGTCTGCCGATGGCGAACCAGTACGAATTCGCCACGGCGTTTGCGTGGGCGCTCGCGGCCGTAAGCCTGTTCTTCATCAAACGGTTCCGCTTCCCGGTGCTCGGTGCGTTCGCCTCCCCCGTCACGCTGCTGCTTGCGGTCTACGCCGGGCTGCAGAAGCTGAACGAGCTCAAGGTAATCGAGCAGAGCGGTGTCGACAGCATCAAAAACCTGATGCCCGCGCTCAGAAGCAGCTGGCTCGGCATCCACGTTTCGACGGTCATCATCGCGTACGGCGCGTTCGGCGTATCGTTTGTGCTGTCGATCCTGTTCCTTGTCCGTGACCGGATGAAGGCAAACGGCTTCTGGGACGCGCATATCCCGAAGAAGGAGAAGCTCGACGTCATCAGCTACCGCTGCGTGTCCTTCGGCATGATGTTCCTGACCGTCACGATCGGCATCGGCGGGATCTGGGCGGAAAATGCCTGGGGCAGCTACTGGAGCTGGGACCCCAAGGAGACGTGGGCGCTCGTCACATGGGTCATCTATCTCGTGTACCTGCACTTGCGCATCAAAAAGGGATGGAACGGCAGGGCCGCCGCGCTCTTCGGCGCGGTCGGGTTCGTCTGTGTGCTGTTCACCTACATCGGCGTTAACACGCTCCTGCCGGGCCTGCACAGTTATAAATAAGCAAAATATTGACATAACCATGCAGTTTTGGTATGATATAAGTTGACAAAAATGAGGAGGATATCAGGATGTCGATTCAGATGCGGGAATACCGGAATCCCAACAACAGCAACTTGCCGCTGCGCGTGGCAAAGGGACACTTCGCGACCAGCCACAGCCACATCAACTACTATGTGGACCTGACCATGACCAAGTATTGTCTGCCCGAAGCGCGCGAGGCGGCGATCCATCTGGCGAACCGGTTTAAGGCGACCACGATCGTCGACACGATCCTCTGTCTCGACGGCACCGAGGTCATCGGCGCGTGCATGGCGAGCGAGCTCACCAAGCAGAGCTTTACGAGCATGAACGCCAACCGCGCGATTTGCGTCGTCACGCCGGAGCACACGACCGGCAGTCAGCTGCTGTTCCGCGACAACACCGCCCCGATGATCCGCGGCAAGAACGTGCTGATCCTTGCGGCGTCCGTCTCCACGGGCTTCACGGCGCTCGGCGCGATCGAGGCGATCCGCTACTACGGCGGCAACACGGTCGGCATCTGCGCGATCATCGCAAACATCAAGGAGCTTGCGGGCTACTCCGTCGTCGGCATCTGCGACACCAATCGCCTTTGGGACGATTACGAAAGCAATCCCGCCCACGAATGTCCGCTGTGCAAAGCCGGCGTCAAGCTGGACGCCATGGTCAATACGTATGGTTTCAGCAGTTTTTAAGAAATAAAGCGCCTTTCGGGGCGCTTTTCTTGTAAAAAACAACACAAGGAGGAAACAAGTATGGAAATGAAGTTCTATCGCTGCCCGATCTGCGGCCAGATCATTGCGATCGTCAAAAAGACGGCGTGCCCGGTCATGTGCTGCGGCAAGCCCATGAAGGAAATGGAGCCCGGCGAAGTCGACGCGTCGCTGGAAAAGCACGTCCCGGTCTATGAGGTCAGCGGCGATACGGTCGTCGTCAAGGTCGGCTCGGCCGCGCACCCGATGCTGCCGGAGCACTACATCCCCTGGATCGCGATCCAGACCAAGCTCGGCAATCAGAGAAAGGCGCTCGAACCCGGTCAGGCGCCGGAGGTCTGCTTCAAGCTCTGCGAGGGCGACGAGGTCGAGGCCGTCTACGCCTTCTGCAATCTGCACGGGCTCTGGAAAAGCTGAGGAGGCTCCATGAACAAGTATACCGGAACAAAGACCGAACAGAACCTGCTTGCCGCGTTCGCGGGCGAATCGCAGGCGCGCAACAAGTATACCTACTTTGCGTCGAGAGCAAAGAAGGACGGCTATGAGCAGATCGCCGCGCTGTTTCTGAAGACGGCGGACAACGAGAAGGAACACGCCAAGCTGTGGTTCAAGGAGCTGAACGGCATCGGCGACACCGCCGAAAACCTCAAGGCCGCTGCAGACGGCGAAAACTACGAATGGACCGACATGTACGAGGGCTTTGCGAAAACCGCTGAGGAGGAGGGCTTTGCGGAGCTTGCCGAGAAGTTCCGTCTGGTCGCCGCGATCGAAAAGCACCACGAGGAGCGCTATCGCGCGCTGCTCAAGAACATCGAGACCGCCGCCGTCTTTGAAAAGAGCGAGGTCAAGGTCTGGGAATGCCGCAACTGCGGCCATATCGTGATCGGCACGAAAGCGCCGGACGTCTGCCCCGCCTGCGCGCACCCGCAGTCCTTCTTCGAGGTCAACGCGGAAAACTATTGACGCTTCGCTCCTCAAAATGACACCCGTTTTCATTACGCAAAAGCGGAGGGAACGTTCCCTCCGCTTTTTTGATTGCGCGGAATCCGCTGCAAAGGTCAACCGCCCTTTGCATTTTTGTGCGGGACGTGGTACAATACCGGCAGAATGCGGGTGGGCCCGCCGATCAAAAGGAGGATCATCATGTCATCATTTCGGAATCTTCGGATTGTGGACAATTTCTACCAGACGTCGCTGTTTTTCCCGATGCCGGCGGTGCTTGTGAGCACGCTCGCCGACGACGGGCAGACCAACTGCGGCGCGTACTCACTCGTGCAGCCGTACTACGTCGCAGGCAAGGACTATTACGCGATGCTGCTTTCCTGCCGCAATTCGTCCAACACGGCGCAGAACCTCATCAAGCGCAAGAAGTGCGCGATCAACTTCTTCCCGGACGACCGTAAATTCTTCAAGGAGGCGGTGCGTCTCGGCTGGCCGGGCGACACGACCGCGGAGAAGATGAAGGACTTTTCGATGACGCTGGAGGACGGCCTGCGCGCAAAGGAGAACCCGAACGAAGCGTTCCCGAAGGTCGTCAGCGAGTCGTTTCAGGTCATCGAATGCACCTGGGTCGACACACTCGACGGTGCCGAACACGACGGGCCGCTGCCGGAAGGCGAGGACCACTACACGCTCGAAAAATACCACGATTTCAACGGCATTACGAGTCCGTACGGCGCGCATTTCATCCTGAAGATCGACAAGATCCTGATGAAGGAAAAGTATTACAACGCGATCGTCAACGGCGTCAAGGGCGCGGACTTTCCGCCCTGCCCGGTCGATTACGGCTACCGCGATTCCAAGAACTTCTGGTATCACAAGCGCCGCCGCATGATCGCGGAGCTGCTGCCGGTGCGCAAGACGACGCTCGCATCCGTGCGTTACGCCGCCGACCGCATCGATCCCGCCGTGCGCTTCACCGACGACGCGCTTGAGATGATCGTCAACGTGCCGCGCATCTTCCTGCCGACCGTGCTGCGCGGGTGCGTCGCGCAGGCGAAAAAGAGCGGCTGGACCGAGATCGACGCCGCCCGCATGCGTGAGATCAACGACAAGCGCAATCAGGAAAAGAAAAAGTAACCGGCACGCCGGCGCTTGCAAAATCCCGCCGGAACCGCTATACTGTATACGGCCCCGCTTCGGGGCGGAAAGGGCGACGCGCATGAGACGCAAGGCACTGTCCTCCGCACAGATCATTCCGCTCGGCTTCCTGTTTCTGATCCTCATCGGAACAGGTCTGCTTTTGCTGCCCTTTGCGACCGCAAGCGGACAGTCCGCGCCGTTTCTGACCGCGCTGTTCACCGCGACGACCTCCGTCTGCGTGACGGGGCTTGTGGTGGTTGACACCTTCTGCTACTGGTCGGCGTTCGGAAAGGGCGTCATCCTCGTGCTGATCCAGGCGGGCGGGCTCGGCCTTGTCGCCCTGTCCTCGTCGCTGATTCTGATGCTGCGCAAGTCCGTTACGATCCGCAACCGCGCGCTGGTGCGCGATTCGTTCGATCTGGATTCGCTGCAGGACGTGCTGCGGTTCCTCCGCCGGGTCATCTTCGGCGTCTTTCTGATCGAGGGCGTCGGGGCGGTCCTGTACGCGATCGCGTTTATTCCGCAGTACGGGGTTTTGCGCGGGATCTGGTACGCGGTCTTTCATTCGATCTCCGCGTTCTGCAATGCCGGTCTCGATCTGATCGGGCCGAACAGCCTGCTGCCGTACCAGAACGACCCATATGTGCTGACCGTCACGATGCTGCTGATCATCGTCGGCGGCCTCGGCTACATCGTCTGGTTCGATTTCTTCACAACCGCGCAGGAATCCAAAAAAGGCCGCTTCGGCGTGCGCTGGTTCTTCCGGCACATCGGTGAGCACACCAAGCTCGTCCTCTGCACGACCGGGATCCTGATCCTGCTCGGCGCGGGCGTGACGCTGGCGCTGGAGGCAAACAACGAAGCGACGCTCGGCACGCTTCCGTGGGGCGGAAAGATCCTCAACGCGTTCTTCCAGTCGGTCACATACCGCACGGCGGGCTTTGCAGCCGTTCCGCAGAGCGGGCTTTCGGACGGCTCGGTGCTGTTCGGCAGCGCCATGATGTTCATCGGCGGCTCGCCGATGGGCACGGCGGGCGGCATCAAGACCGTCACGCTGGCCGTTCTGCTGCTGAGCGCGTTCTCCTATGTGCGCGGCCGCGCGGACACCGTGATCTTCCGCCGCAGCATCCACCCCTCGCTGATTCGCAAAGCCGCAGCGATCCTGTTCTTCAGCCTGTTTCTGTCGCTGGTATCGACCGTGCTGCTGGTCGCCGTCGACGGCGTGCCGCTTTCGGATGCGATCTATGAGGTATTCAGCGCCACCGGCACGGTGGGGCTTTCCCGCGGGCTCACCCCGCAGCTGTCCGTCTTCGGACGGATCCTGATCATCCTGTGCATGTATCTCGGCAGGATCGGTCCGATCTCGCTCGCGCTGTTCTTCCAAACCGACCTGTCCGGCGGCAAGAACATCCATTTTGCACAGGGACGCTACTACGTCGGCTAAAAGGAGGCTTTTATGAAAAAATCAATCGCTGTATTGGGTCTCGGACGCTTCGGACAGTTTCTGACCGCCGAGCTGAGCCGCAACGGCGCGGACGTACTGATCGCCGATGAGGACGAGGAGACCGTCCGCAAGTTCGCCAACCACGTCAGCTGTGCCGTCAAGGCGGACCTCAACGATCCGGAGGTCATCCGCGGGCTCGGACTCGCCGGCGTGGACACGGTCATCGTTGCGATGGGCAGCAGTCTGGATTCCAGCATCATGTGCGTCATGGTGGCAAAGGAGCTGGGCGTGCGTCACGTCATCGCAAAGGCCGCCTCGCTGCGCATGGGCGAGATTTTGCGGCGCGTCGGCGCGGATGAGATCATCTATCCCGAAAAGGAGAGCGCCGAAATGACCGCGCGCAGACTGCTTTCCTCCGACTTTCTGGAATACTTCGACCTCGGCGACGAGCTCTGCGTGTTCAGCATGCGGCCGAAGAAGGAGTGGGTCGGCAAAACGCTGCGTGAGCTGAAGCTGCGCGACCGCTATCAGCTCAACATTATGGCGATCCGCGAAAACGGCCGCACGAGCGCGACGATGAACCCGGATCTGGTCCTGACCGAAAACGCGGAGATCTTCGCCGTCGCCGAGCGTCAGGCGCTGGACCATATTCTGCACTGACGCATTCGATCCGGTGAAGATGCGATTCACCGGACCGTTCTCATTCCAAAAACAAGCTCGGACCGCCGAAAAGCGGTCCGGTGTTTTTATTATTTGGTTTTGTGGCGATAGGTGATCGGGCTGAACAGCATGATGATCGGGAACAGCTCCAGCCTGCCCGCAAGCATTTCAAACGAGAGCAGGATCTTCGACGCGCCGCTGTAAAAGCCGTAATTGCCGGTCGGACCGACCCTGCCGAGGCCGGGGCCGATGTTGGAAAGGCACGCGAGCGTCGCCGTGAAGTTCGTTTCAAAGTCATGTCCGCCGATCGACAGCAGCAGCACGCCGAGCGCAAGGCACACGATGTACAGCAGGAAGAACGCAAGCGTTGCGCGCAGCAGGTCCGCGCCGATCGGCTTGCCCTCCACCCGCACGACCGAGATCGCGCGCGGATGCAGAAGCTTTCGCACCTCCTGCCGTCCCGCCTTGAACAGGATCACGATGCGGCTGATCTTCAGTGCGCCGCCGGTCGAGCCCGCGCACGCGCCGAAGAACATCAGCAAAACGAGGATCATCTTGGACAGCGCCGGCCATGTGTTGAAATCCACGGTGGCGTACCCGGTCGTCGTGATGATCGAGGAGACCTGGAAGAACGCGTTGCGCAGCGACAGCCCGACGCCGAGCTCACGCGTGAACGTATTGACCGTGATCAGCGCGACTGCGGCGGCAATGATGCCGAGGTAGGTGCGAAGCTCCTCGGATTTGACCGCGTTCCGCCATTTGCCGATCAGGATCAGGTGGTACAGGCTGAAATTGACGCCGAACAGCAGCATAAAGACCGACAGGACGACGTGGATATAGGTACTGTCGTACGCCGCGATACCAGCGTTCTTCACCGAAAATCCGCCGGTGCCCGCCGCGCCGAACGCGTGGCAGATCGACTCGAACAGCGGCATGCCGCCCGCCCACAGCAGGATGATCAGGATCAGCGTCAGCGCCGCGTACACGGCATACAGGATCTTTGCCGTGTCGCGCATGCGCGGGACCAGCTTGCCGACGACCGGCCCCGGTACCTCGGCGCGCATCAGGTGCATCGAGCGCTCGCCGCTCATCGGCATGACCGCCAGCACAAACACCAGCACGCCCATGCCGCCGACCCAATGGCTGAAACTGCGCCAGAACAGGATGCAGTGCGGCAGCTGTTCGACCGAGGGCAGAATGGATGCGCCGGTCGTGGTAAAGCCGGAGACGATCTCAAAGATGCAGTCCCAGAAGGTTTCAAACGCACCGGACAGCCACAGCGGCACCGCCCCGAACAGGGACATCAGTACCCACGCGGCCGCGACGGTGACGAAGCCCTCGCGCGCGTAGATCGCCGTATTCTTCGGCTTTTTCAGGCCGAGCAGTCCGAGCAGCGCCAGCACGCCGACGACCGGCAGGAAGCACAGCGCGGCGGTTCCCGCCTCGCCGTAAATCAACCCGACCGCAAACGACGGCAGCATCAGAAGCGCCTCGAAAAAGAGGATGCGGCTCAGAAGGAATACGACCATCCGCCGGTTCATTTCGCGTCCTCCATGATATCGCCGAGATCGTTCATGCGCTGCCGTGTCGTGACGACCAGCACGATATCTCCGGCCTGAATGCTGTCTGCGCCGCCGGGGATGATCGCCTTGCCGTTTCGCACGATGCAGGCGATCAGGATATGCTTTTTCGTTTTCAGGTCCTTCAGCGGAATGTTCAGCAGATTCCTGTTTTCAGAGGTTGCACGGAATTCCAACACCTCGATCGAGCCGTCCGCGATCTTATAGAGCCCGCGGATCTCGCCGTGGTCGGCGCTCGCCTCGCGCGCGCGCACATAGCGCAGGATCTGGTTCGACACGACGCGCTTCGGAGAGATGATCGAATCGAGCCCGGCCTCCTTCATGAGCGTCTCCAGCGACTCGTTGTTGACCTTCGCGATGACCTTCGAAACGTTGCGGTGCTTGGCGTACAGTGCGGAGAGGATATTGCCCTCGTCGAGACCCGTCAGCGCGACGAACGCGTTTGCGGCGTCAATGCCTTCCTCCTGCAAAAGCTCCTGATCGGTGATGTCGCCGTTCAGTACCGTCGCACCGGGCAGCAGCTCTGCGATCTGCTGCGCGTTTTCCTTGCTGCGCTCGATGATCTTGATGGAAAGATTGCTCTTCAAAAGCTCCTGTGCAAGATAGAAGCTGATGCGCCCGCCGCCGCCGATGATGACCGAGCGAACCGGGTTTGCCAACACGCCCGCCTTACGGAGCGCCTTCGCCACCTCGCGCGGCGCGCCGGTCACGTACAGCACATCGCCGCCCGACAGTGTGAAGCCGCCGGAGGGGATCGTAAACTCACCGTTGCGCTCGACCGCGCAGATCAGCACCTTGACGCCCAGCTTGTGCGGCAGCTCATACAGCGGAACGCCGGAGAGCGCAGTGTTTTCCGGCAGCTTGGAGGTCACCAGTTCGACGTGCCCGCGCGCAAACAGCTCAACGTGCATCGCCGCCGGGAATCGCAGCACGCGCGCGATCTCCTCCGCCGCCTGCCGGTCCGGATTGACCGTCATCGAAAGGCCGAGGTCCTCAGAGATGCGGTACATGTGATTCGCATATTCGGGATTGCGAACGCGCGCGATCGTATGCTTCGTGCCGATCTTATGTGCGATCAGGCAGGTCAACAGATTCATTTCGTCGCTCTGCGTCAGCGCAAGCAGCAGGTCCGCCTCCTTCGCGCCCGCCTCCTCCAGCACAGAAAAGACCGCGCCGTTGCCGACGTAGCCGATGACGTCCTGCGTATTGCTGATCTGCTCGATGACCGATTCGCTCCGGTCAACGACGGTCACGCGATGCCCTTCCTGTACGAGCTGCACCGCGAGCGACGTTCCGAGCTTGCCGCACCCGACGATCATGATCTGCATGGCCATACCTCCGCATAATACATATGGTTGAGTATAGCATCTTTTTGCCAAAAAAGCAAGCCGGACCGGGCACCGGACCGTCCGCTTTGCAATTCTTTTCTGTTTTGGGGCTTGTGATTCCGGAAAATGTGTGCTATGATAAGACGATCATCCGATAAGGAGTTATACATGAAAAAACTGATTTCGATTCTCGTGATTGCAATACTGCTGTTTGCGACCGTAGGCTGTTCCTGCGGCGGAAGCTGCTGCGGCGGCGGAAAAAAGCTCCCCGAAGCAAAGGGCGACGTCAGTATCGTATATGACAACGCGCTGACCGAGAAGCTCTTGGCGTACTATCAGGCCAATCAGGGCTATGTCGTGTCCGGCAAGCTGCTGACCGCCGAAACCGATCTCGCCGACATCGGCGCCAGGATCGCCGTTCTGAAGGACGACGCCGTGATCGCAAAGCTCACCGCGGCGGGCTGGAAGGAGACCGCACACTGGACCGAGGCGCAGAAGGCTGCCAACGACAAGCAGTTCGGCTTCACCGTGCTCGAAGCGCCCGACGGCGCACCTGCCGAAAGCGCACTGAAGGCGCTGGTCGACTGGCTCGGCGGCAAGGAAGCTGCGGAGCTTGCGCAGAACGACATGTTCAAGGACCTCAAAAACTGACCAAAACCAAACGATCCCCCCGGAGCGATCCGAGGGGATCTGTTTTTTTATTTTCCGACGCAGAAGTTCGCAAAGATCCGGTCGATAACCTCGGCGTCGACGTCCGTGCCGGTGATCGTGCCGAGCGTGTGCAGCGCGTCAGAGAGGTCCGTTGCGATGCAGTCCGGTTCGGTCTGCGTCTCAGCATGCACAATCGCGTCCAGCGCCGCCTCCAGCGCGCGGATGTGACGCTCGTTGGTGATCGCCGCCGTCGACTGCGCGGCGGGCGTTGCGAGCGCGGCGATCTCCGCCTTCAGCTTGTCAAGCCCCGCGCCGGTTTTGCAGCTGACGGGAAGCGCATCGGAAACGATCGTGCCGAGATCGCTTTTGTTCGCAATCACAATGCACGTTTTCTCCCCGGTCTCTCTGCGCAGCTGCAGGTCCTCCGCCGTCTCCGGTTCGCTGCCGTCGAGCACCAGCAGTACCGCGTCCGCCGTTTCCAGTGCTTTTTTCGCGCGATCGACGCCGATGCGTTCCGCTTCGTCGCTCGCCTCCCGGACGCCTGCTGTGTCTATGAGCCGCACGGGCACGCCGCCGACCGACAGCCGCTCGTCCAGCACGTCGCGCGTGGTGCCCGCCGTTGCGGTCACGATCGCGCGGTCCTCGCCCAAAAGCGCGTTCAATAGCGAGCTCTTGCCAACGTTCGGTCGGCCGAGGATGACGAGCTTCAGTCCTTCGCGCAGCACGCGGGCCCTGCGGCCTTCCTCGATCAGGGCGCGGACCGTCGTTTCCGATTGCGCCAGCATGGCAGGAAGCGATGCGTACGCGGCCTCTCCGGCCTCGTCCGGATAGTCGATCGCGGCCTCGATCGCGGAGCGCGCGTTGAGGAGCGTTTCCTCGACCGTGCGGATGCGGCGGCTGACGCTGCCGGACAGCTGTTCCAGAGCGCTCTTCAGGCTGCTTTCGGCCTGCGCGTTGATGACGTCCATGACCGCCTCGGCTTCCGAGAGGTCCATCTTGCCGTTCAGAAACGCGCGTTTGGTGAACTCGCCGGGGTCCGCGGGCACGCCGCCCGCCTCGGACAGCGCGGACAGCACGCTGCGCACGGTCTCGGACCCGCCGTGACAGTGCAGCTCCAGCATGTCCTCGCCGGTATAGCTGTTCGGCGCGGCGAAAAAGACCGCCATCGCGTCGTCGATCACATCCGATCCGTGCAGGATCTTCACATGAAGCAGCCGACCGGGACGGTCTGTGATCTTGCGGTGCAGGATCTGCTTTGTGATGGCGCGCGTATCGGGACCGGAGACGCGGATCACGCAGATCGCGCCGCCGATCGCAGACGAAGGGGCAAATACGGTGTCAAAGGTCTGGTTCATAATAGCATCCTATAAAAACAGAGAAACAATGCGACTGACGGATCATTTCCAAACATGCGCGCTGTTTCTCATTTCTGTTTCTTCCGATTGACGATATGCCGCGCTGCGGCACGATATATTTACTGCGTAAATACGATATACGGCTGCGGGGCACCGTGAGACGTCGCCCCCTGCGCCGCACGATATGATATAAATCCCTGTGCACCGCAGTGCATATCGTGTCAAGGACATATCGCGCCCCGAAGGGGCATATCGCAGATCCCGCAGGGATTTATATCGTTGACGAAGTCACCTGTCCGGCGTGATGATCACGCGGCGGTTCGGCTCCTCGCCCTCGCTGTGCGTCGTGACGCCCTTGAAGCCCTGCAGCGCGGAGTGCAGCACACGGCGCTCGTACGGGTTCATCGGCTCCATTGCGACGGAGCGGCCGGTCCGCGCGACCTGCGCGGCGTTCTTGCGCGCAAGGCGTCTGAGCGTTTCCTCGCGGCGGGCACGATAGCCCTCGGTGTCGACGGAGACACGGCGATATCCGTTCTCCTTGCGGTCCTTGTTCATGTACAGGGACACGATGTACTGCAGCGCATCGAGCGTTTCGCCTCTGCGGCCGATCAGAAGCCCGTCGGTTGCGGAAACGATGTTGAGCCGGAGACCGTCCTCGGTCTCCGCCGCCTCGACGGTCGCTTCGATCTTCATGTTCTTCAGAAGGTCGGAGAGGAAGATTGCGGCGTCGTTTTCCTTCGCCAGTTCCTCGCTGTATGCGAACGCGGGTGCTGCCGGCTGTTTTTCACGGCGCTCGCCGCCCTCACGGCGATCGCTGCGCGGCTTGCGGTCGTTGCGCTCGCGGCGCTCGCCGTCCCGCTTCGGGCGATCGTTCTCACGCTTCGGGCGCTCGCTCTTATGCTCGTGCGCAGCCGCACGCTCTGCTTCAAAATCCGGAACCACGGGGACCTCGCGCTCGGTCAGACGCACGATCGCGTTTTTGGCGCCGATGCCGAACAGGCCCTTGCTTTCCTTCTGTACGATCTCCGTATCGACCTCGTCGATCGTCAGCCCCATCTCGTTGAGACCGTGAAAGATCGCCTCGTCGATGTTGCGGCCGGAGAATTCCATACTTCTCATTTCTTGATTACCTCCACAGCTTCCTGTTGCATTTTCTTAAAGACCGTCGCGTTCAGGATCAGGGTAACCGCAAGCGAAATGACATTGCTGAAGATCCAGTAGAACGCAAAGGTCGAGTCGTACTGATAGCAGAAGAAGATCGACATCGCAGGCATCAGGAACATCATAACCTTGCCCATGCTCTTGGACTGCGCCGCGGGATTGTTTTTGTCGTCCGTGCCCTTCTTCGTCAGCTTTTCCTGACTGCGCTGGGTGATCCATGAAGTCAGGAACGTCGTTGCGCCTGCGAGGATCGGCAGGATCGCGTAGCCGTTTGACATGTTTTCGAACGCGCCGCCGATCAGCTCCGTGTTGGATGCGATCGGCTGGATGAACACCTCATACGCCGTCTTGAACGCAGCGCCGCCGTCGTTGGCGATCACATACTGCACCGTGCCGTCCTCGGCGAACGTCTTGGTAAAGAAGTGCAGCTCATACAGGACTCTGTTCAGCGCTTCCGTGTTGTTGTTGTAGAAGATGAAGTCCTTGACATCCGATCCGGCTGCAAACGTGGTCCAGAAGGACTGTGCGTTCATCAGCGTGCCGCCGCGCGCAAGGTTGTCCGGACGCCAGATGTTGGTGATCCAGAGGAAGCGCGAGCGCGCAAAGGTCTCGATCGCGTCCGCGTTGAACGCAAGCTGATTGACCGCCGGGTTGTAGTCGGATTTCAGGATCAGCGCAAGCGCCTGCTGATTCGACCATGCGCGGAACGCCGCAAAGAACATGAACAGCAGCGGCATCATGATGAGCATCGGCAGACAGCCGCCGAGCGTGCTGACGCCCTTCTCCTTCATGAGCTTTCTCTGCTCCATATTGAGCTTCTGCGGATCGTTGCCGTATTTCTTCTTGAGCCGCTCAATGTCCGGCTGGATCGCCTGCATCTGGATCGAAGACTTACGGGATTTGATGTCGGAAAAGATCGTCAGCAGCTTGATGCTGAGCGTGAAGAGGAAGATCGTCAGAACGACGACCCATCCGCCTTCGGAAAACAGACTGCACATCTGCCGATAGACCCAGTCCATCGCCATAAACAGCCATTTAACAAGGAAAAAGGATGAATTCATGAAATGCTCTCCTTCCGTTTTTTCGGTTCCGGAACGGGGTCGTATCCGCCCTTTGCGAACGGGTTGCAGCGAAGGACCCGCCAGATCGCAAGCCCCGTGCCCTTCAGCGCGCCGTGCTTTTGGATCGCCTCCATCGCATACTCCGAACAGGTCGGCGTATAGATGCACGCGTCGGGCAGATGCGGCGAAATATGTCGTTTATAGAAGCGCAGAACTGCCAGCAGTACCCGTTTCACGGCTCGTCCCTCCAAAGTCCCGCGCGCTGCAAAAGCGTTTCCATCTGCCGGCCGAGCTCCGGGAACGGCGCATCGAGCACCTCCGGCTTTGCAACGAAGATCACGTTGCAGCCGCCCGCAACACGGTCGATCAGCGGTGACAGCGCGGCCCGCATCCGACGCTTTGCCCGGTTTCTCTGTACGGCATTGCCGACCCGCTTCGACACCGAAAAGCCGACGCGGACCGTCTCACTGCGGCTTTTCGCATATACCAGCGTAAACAGCGGCATGCTGTGCGAGCGTCCGCGCGCGTAGGTATAGCGAAACTCCTTATGCCGTTTCAGAGAATAGGACCGATCCACCGAATACGCGTTCCCCTATAAAGCAACATACGGCAAGCGAAATGCCTGCCGCAAGCGCTCTGTCTCTGCATTTTGGACAAATAAAACCCTGCCGATGCGATTACGCGCTCAGCTTCTTGCGGCCCTTTGCGCGTCTGCGCTTCAGAACGTTACGACCGTCCGCAGTCGCCATACGCTTGCGGAACCCGTGCACCTTGCTGCGCTGTCTCTTTTTGGGCTGATAGGTACGTACCATATCCTACACCTCTTTCTTCCGAATATAGTGATGGCGCATAACGCCAAATTAACCTTTCCCATTATAGGGGATGGCCCCGGAATTGTCAAGGACTATTTTTCAATGATGAAATGGAACGGGTTTTCGATGCGCTCCTTCTGCCAGAAGGTGATCGCACGACGGTAGAGCGCGCGGGCGTGGATGCGGTCGTGCCAGAGGATGCGGCGAAGGAGCTTCTTGCGTGTCCACAGCTCGCCGTCCGTGTCGGTGTAAACGCGCGGCGAAAGGAAGTCCGGCGTCGACTCGAGCGCACGGAAGAAGCGTTTTCGGTTTTCGAGGAGCCCGCCCTCGTTCCCGAACGGAACGCCGACTGCGTGCGCGTAGTATTCGAGCGTGTTGTTCGTATGCTCGGCCATCTCGCGTGCGGAGCACGGGATCCTGCCGTAGAACGTGCGGCGGGATTTCCGCAGTGAGCGGTCCTTCTGCGGGATCGAGGCGAGCAGCTTTTCAAAGTCCTGCGCCGAGCGGATGCAAAGCTGCTTTTTCTGCGTATACTCGGTCATGTCCATCGGCAGGCGCTCGGACGGAAACAGCACGTCGCTGTCCGCGTCGTCCACGCGCAGCAGCGTCTGATGGGCGTGTGTTACAACAAAATCGGACTCTGCCAGGTTCGGCAGCGCCGCACCGTGCGCCCAGCGTGCGTATTCGGACAGCGCCTTCGGAAACTTCTCCAGCGCCTTCGACACCGTTTCCCCGCGGGAAAACGCACCGGGGTACGCGTCCGCCCAAAGTATTGCGCCCGCGTCGTTGTATTCGGCTATGACCTCGATATGCGCCATTTTATCTTCCTTCCTGTTTGCGAATGCGGGTGATGATCTCGTTCGCCTTTGCGTAGACCGCCTCCGGATCAGCGTCGATCGCATAGGTTCCGCGCTCGTAGAGGATCCTGCCCGCGATCATCGTCAGCGCGACGTTCGTCTTGCTGCCGCTGTAGACGATGTTCTTTGCGATGTGGTTGATCGGCTGCATGTTGGGCGTCTTGAGGTCGATCATGATCAGGTCCGCCTGCTTGCCGACCGCAAGGCAGTCGCAGTCGTCGAGGCCCATCATCTTCGCGCCGACCGAGCACGCCGAATGCAGCACCTTGACCGGATCCGCCGCCGACGCGCCGACGGTCAGCTTCTGCAGTCCGGTCACGAGGAACATTTCGCGGAAGAAGTCGAGGCAGTTGTTGCTGGCTGCGCCGTCCGTACCGATCGCGACCGGAATGCCCGCCCGGTAATATTCCTCGATCGGGGCGACGCCGCTCGACAGCTTGACATTGCTGCCGGGGTTTGTACAGACGTAGACGCCGCGGCGCTTCATGATCTCAAAATCGCCGACTCTGGGATGGACCATATGGAATCCGCCGCCGCCGTAGTTGAACATACCGAGCGAATCGAGATACGCAACCGGCGACATGCCGGTGCGCCGGAAGCAGTCCTCCACCTCCGCCGCCGTCTCCGAAAGGTGTGTGAACACCGGTGCCTTGTATTCCTCCGCGAGCGCCGCAACGTCACGAAGCAGCGATTCGTTCGTCGTATACTCGGCATGGAAGCCGAGCCGGTACGACACGAGCGGATCATAGCGGTTCATCGTTTCGTAATCGTGCCGCAGCGATTCCCCCGTTCCGCCGAAGTCATTGACCGCGCCGCATAGCACAAACCGGAAGCCGGTATCGTGCGCGCACTGCGCGATGCGGTCCACATGGTAGTACATGTCGAACGCCGCCGTGATGCCGCCGGACACATATTCGAGCACGGCGAGCTTTGTCAGATCGTAGATGTCGTCGCCGCAGAGGTGCGCCTCCATCGGGAAAACGTCCTCATGCAGCCAGTTGTGCAGCGGTTTGTCGTCCGCGAACGAGCGAAGGAAGGTCATGGCGGAATGCGAATGCGCATTCTTGAAGCCCGGCAGCAGCACATTGCCCTCACAGTCGATCTCGCGATCGAACGTCGGGCGCGGCTCCGTCGGATCGCCGAGCAGCGTGATGACGCCGTTCTCGACCCAAAGCTCCCCGTGTATCACCGTATCGTCCGCCGTTTGCATCGGCAGGATGCGCGCGTTGTAAAACCGAATCTTCATGCCGTTTCCCTCTCCCTTTGTTGTTATCTTTTAGTATACCATAGCTTTCGTACAGAGAGCATGAACATTCTATAAACAGTAATGACCAAAGGCTCATTCATTTCTTCACCCGGATGAATTGTGCGCCCGCGGCGCGCGAATCGCATTATATATTATCGGAAAGAGGTCCCGCCGGTTTGACACCGATCGGCGCAAATGATATGATAAGCAGGTACGGTCGGAAACGACCGATCCCACTTGTTTTTGGAAGGAACGGGCATGAATCATCTTACGGAAAACATTCATCATGTCGTACTGGACGGCGAACAGCTTTGCATCGAGCAGGTCGTTGCGGTCGCGCGCTTTCACGCGACGGTTTCGCTCTCGCCCGACACCTTTGCGCGCATCGACGCGTCGCGCGCGCTGGTCGACAAAATCGTTGCGGAGGGGCGCACGGTCTACGGCATCTCCACCGGCTTCGGCGAGTTCAGCAAAATCACGATCTCAAGCGACAAGAGCGCACAGCTTCAGGAGAATCTGATCCTCTCCCACTGCGTCGCCGTCGGCGAACCGCTGAACGAGGAGACCGTCCGCGCCATGATGCTGCTGCGGGCCAACGCGCTTTCAAAGGGCAATTCCGGCATTCGCCGCGAGCTCATTGAGACGTTGATCGGCATGCTGAACGCAGGCGTGCATCCGGTCATCCCGGAGCAGGGATCTCTCGGCGCGTCCGGCGATCTCGCACCGCTTGCGCATATGGCGCTGGTGCTTTTGGGCCGCGGTGAAGCGTTTTATAAAGGCGAACGCATGTCCGGCGCCGAGGCGATGAAACAGGCGGGACTTCCGACCTTCCACCTGCTTGCGAAGGAGGGCCTGGCGCTAATCAACGGCACGCAGTGCATGACGGCGATCGGCACGCTGGCATGGTACGATCTGCACCGCGCGGCCGAGCTTGCGGACATCACCGCGTCGCTCTCGCTGCAGGCGCTGACCGGGCTGCTGTCGGCGTTCGATCCGCGCATTCATGCGGTGCGTCCGCATGCGGGTCAGAGCCTCGTCGCAAAGAACATTCGGCTGCTCTCGGAAAACAGCCCGTCGATGGAGCGCAACCGGAGCTTACGCGTACAGGACGCATATGCGCTGCGCTGCATTCCGCAGGTGCACGGCGCGGTGCGCGACGCGCTTGCGCATGTCCGCCGCGTGCTGGAGACCGAGCTGAACTCCGTGACCGACAACCCGATCCTGTTCCTCGACGATGAAAGCGTCATTTCCGGCGGCAACTTCCACGGCGAGCCGATCGCGCTCGTGATGGATTATCTGTCCTGCGCAGCCGCGGAGCTTTCCAACATCTCCGAGCGGCGCACCGAGCGCATGGTAAACCCGACGCTTTCTAACGGCCTGCCCGCGTTTTTAGCTCCCGACGGCGGCATCAATTCGGGCTACATGATCTGCCAGTATTCCGCAGCTTCGCTCGTGAGCGAGAACAAGGTCTTTGCGCATCCGGCAAGCGTCGACTCGATCCCCTCCTCCGCGAATCAGGAGGATCACGTTTCGATGGGTACGACCGCCGCACGCAACTGCCGCCGCATCGTGAACAACCTTTTCTCCGTGCTCGCGTTCGAGCTGATGGCGGCGGTGCAGGGCATCGACCTGCGCAAAAATGTCGAACTGTCTCCCGCACAGCAGGGCGTCTACGACCGCGTCCGCGCCGTCGTGCCGTTCTATGCGAAGGACGACGAGATCCACCCGATGATTGAGGCGATGAACAAGCTCATTCGCACCGGCGCGCTGGAAAACAGCGTGAAAACGGCGCTTCCCGATTTTGACTGATATTTCTTTAAGGAGGATTCTATGGACTGCGTATTGAAGCTGGACCGGCTTCCCGAAAAGAAGCCCTTTCAAGATGGCATTCGCCGCGCGCCGCGGCGTGACTCCGTGCTCTCCGAGCATGATATGGAGATCGCGCTGAAAAACGCGCTGCGCTACATTCCGGAACGGTTCCACGAGGAGCTTGCGCCGGAATTCATGGAGGAACTCAAGACACGCGGCCGCATCTACGGCTACCGCTTCCGTCCCGAAGGACGGCTGTGGGGCAGGCCGATCGACTGCTACGAGGGCAAGTGCATCGAGGGCAAGGCGTTTCAGGTCATGATCGACAACAACCTCGACTTCGAGGTTGCGCTGTACCCGTACGAGCTCGTCACCTACGGCGAGACCGGCCAGGTCTGCCAGAACTGGATGCAGTATCTTCTGATCAAGCAGTACCTTAAGGAGCTCACGAACACGCAGACGCTGGTCATCGAGTCGGGCCACCCGCTCGGCGTCTTCCGTTCGCATGAGAACGCGCCGCGCGTGATCCTGACGAACGGTCTGATGGTCGGCCTTTTCGACAAGCCCGAAGAGTTCAACCGCGCCGCCGCGATGGGCGTTGCGAACTACGGTCAGATGACCGCAGGCGGCTGGATGTACATCGGACCGCAGGGCATCGTGCACGGCACATTCAACACGCTGCTGAACGCGGGCCGCTTAAAGCTCGGCATCCCGAAGGACAAGGACCTTGCGGGTCGTCTGTTCGTGTCGGCGGGCTTGGGCGGCATGAGCGGTGCGCAGGGCAAGGCGGCGGAGATCGCCGGCGCGGCCGCGATCATCGCGGAAGTCGACGCTTCCCGCATTGAAACGCGCTACAAGCAGGGCTGGGTCAGCAGAGTCAGCGACGATCTTGCGACCTGCGTTGCATGGGCGCAGGAGGCGCAGAAGGCGGGCACGCCGCTTGCGATCGCGTATCACGGCAACGTCGTCGATCTTCTGCACTACCTGATCGAAAACAACATCCACGTCGATCTTTTGAGCGACCAGACCTCCTGCCATGCGGTCTACGAGGGCGGCTACTGCCCCGTCGGCGTTTCGTTTGAGGAACGCACGCGGCTTCTGGCTGAGGATCACGAATCGTTCAAGGCCGCGGTCGACGCGTCTCTCCGGCAGCACATCGCCGCGATCGACGAGCTGCACAGAAGAGGCACATACTTCTTCGACTACGGCAACAGCTTCTTAAAGGCCGTTTACGACGCGGGCGTGACCTCGATCTGTAAGAACGGCGAGAACGAAAAGGATGGCTTCGTTTACCCGTCTTACGTCGAGGACATCCTCGGTCCGCAGCTGTTCGACTACGGCTACGGCCCGTTCCGCTGGGTGTGCCTTTCCGGCAAGCCCGAAGACCTCGACAAGACCGACGCGGCCGCCATGGACTGCATCGACCCGACGCGGCGCTATCAGGACCGCGACAACTGGGTCTGGGTCCGCGACGCGAAGAAGAACAAGATGGTCGTCGGAACCCAGGCGCGCATCCTGTATCAGGACGCGATGGGACGTCTGAAGATCGCGCTGCGCTTCAATGAGATGGTGCGCAACGGCGAGATCGGCCCGGTCATGCTCGGACGCGATCACCACGACACCGGCGGCACGGACTCCCCGTTCCGCGAGACGAGCAACATCAAGGACGGCTCGAACATCATGGCCGACATGGCAACGCAGTGCTTTGCGGGCAACGCGGCCAGAGGCATGAGCCTGATCGCCCTGCACAACGGCGGCGGCGTGGGCGTCGGCAAGTCGATCAACGGCGGCTTCGGCATGGTGCTCGACGGCAGCGAGCGCGTGGACCGCATCCTCTCCTCGGCCATGCCGTGGGACACGATGGGCGGCGTCGCGCGGCGCGCGTGGGCACGCAACGAGAACGCGATCGAGACCTGTCTCGCCTACAACCGGGACAACGAAGGCACCGACTGCATCACGATCCCGCACCTTGCGGACGACGCGCTGGTGCATCAAACCGTCATGAACGCATTGAAAGAGTAAAGGAGACAATACTATGGCAAAAATCATGGAATGTATTCCGAACATCAGCGAAGGCCGCAGACTCGATCTCGTCGAGGAATTTGCGGACATCGTGCGCGCCGTTCCGGGCGTCACGCTCATCGACTACTCCTCCGACGCGAGCCACAACCGCTCCGTGTTCACCTTCCTCGGCGATCCCGATCAGGTCGTGGAGGCAGCGTTCCGCTTTGCGCAGCACGCGGTCGAAAAGATCGACCTTCGCGTGCATGAAGGCGAACATCCGCGCATGGGCGCAGTCGACGTCATTCCGTTCGTGCCGATCCGCGATATGGATATGGCGGAGTGCGTGGAGCTCTCGAAAAAACTCGGCGAACGGCTCGCAAATGAGCTGGATCTGCCGGTGTTCCTGTATGAGGAAAGCGCGTCCGCACCGCACCGCAAGAACCTCGCCGCGATCCGCAAGGGTCAGTTTGAGGGCATGGCGGCAAAAGTTTTAGAGGATCAGTGGCATCCCGATTTCGGCGGCAACCGCATTCACCCGTCCGCGGGCGTCGTGGCCGTCGGCGCGCGTCAGCCTTTGATCGCGTTCAACATCAACCTCGACACCTCCGACGTCGGAATCGCCAAGAAGATCGCAAAGATCATCCGTGAGAAGGACGGTGGCTTCCGCGCAGTCAAGGCGCTCGGCGTCATACTGGAGGAGCGCAACATCGCACAGGTCTCGATCAACATGTGCGACTATAAGCAGACGCCGCTGTACCGCGTGTTGGAGTTCGTCCGCTTCGAGGCGGCGCGCTATGGCGTGCACGTCGTCGGCACCGAGATCATCGGGCTTGCGCCGATGATGGCGTTCGTCGACGCGGCGGACTACTATCTGCAGATCGAGAAATTCGACGCGGCAAAACAGGTATTGGAGTGCCATCTGCTGTGAAACGGGTCTTTTACAACATCGGAGAGCTTGCTACGGCGACCGGATCGGTCGCCGTATCCGGCAAGGCGCAAGGCGCGCTCCTCATTCTGCACGACGCATGGATCCTCTGCGAGGACGGCCGCATCGAGGCCGTAAGCACCGGCGCGGCGCCTTCGGCTGACGAAGCGATCGACTGCCGCTCTCAGCTTGTCACACCGGGCCTTGTCGACTGCCACACGCATCTGGTGTTCGGCGGCTGGCGCGAGCACGAGCTTGCGATGAAGCTCGCGGGCAGGACGTACCTTGAGATCCTTGCGACGGGCGGCGGCATCCTGTCCACCGTGCGCGAAACGCGAAAGGCGAGCGAGGACGCGCTGTACGAAAAGACGCGCGGCCTGCTTCTCGAAGCGCTTCGGCACGGCACGACCGCGCTGGAGATCAAGAGCGGCTACGGCCTCGATCTCGAAACCGAGCAAAAGCAGCTGCGCGTGATCCGGCGTCTTCGGGAGGAATTTCGCGACGTCGCGGCGACATTCCTCGGCGCGCACGCGTTTCCGGAGGGCATGGAGCATGAGGCGTACGTCGAACGGCTGTGCAGCGAGATCATCCCCCGCATTGCCGAGGACGGGCTTGCTGACTTTTGCGACGTGTTCTGCGACGACGGCGTGTTTACCGCCGAACAGTCCGAGCGCATTCTGAACGCGGGCAAACGGTACGGGCTGATCCCGAAGCTGCACGCCGACGAGATCAAAGAGATCGGCGGCACGCAGGCGGCGGCGCGCGTCGGCGCGATCTCCTGCGATCATCTGTCCGAAACCGGGCCGGACGGCATCCGGGCGCTCAAGGACGGCGGCGTGATCGCGGTCATGCTGCCCGCGACCTCGTTCTACCTCAGAAAGCCGTACGGCGATTTCCGCGGCATGATCGACGCAGGCGTGCCCGTGGCCGTCGCGACCGACATGAACCCCGGCTCGACGCCGAACCTGTCGCTGCCGTTTGCCATGACCGCGGGCTGTCTGTACGGGCGGCTGACGCCCGAAGAGATCCTGACAGCCGCGACCCTGAACGGCGCGGCGGCGATCGGCATGGCGGACCGTCTCGGCTCGCTCGAAGCCGGCAAGCAGGCGGACCTCGTCGTGTGGGACGCCGACAACCTCGACCGGCTGATCTATCGCTACGGAACAAACCGCGCGTCTGCCGTGTATAAAAACGGCGTGCGCATGAACGGAAAGGAGACACTATGGAACGTTTAACCGATTTGACCGTTACATCCTTTATGGATACGCTTGCAAGCGACGCGCCCGCCCCCGGCGGCGGATCCGTCGCGGCGCTGTTCGGCGCATGCGGCACGGCGCTTGCCGTGATGACCGCAAACCTCACCGTCGGCAAGAAGAAATACGCCGAGCTTTGGGACAACGCCGAAGCCGCGCGGACCGAGGGCATGCCGATCGTTGCGGACTTTCTGAAGGCCGTCGATGACGACACGCAGGCGTTCAACCGTCTGATGGACGCGATGCACCTGCCCAAGGACACCGATGAGCAGAAGGCCATCCGCCGCGCGGCCATGGAGGCGGCCACCAAGGACGCCGCCGATATGCCGTTCCACACGCTGACCCTGTGCGAACGTGCGCTTTGCGTGCTCGAACAGCTCGAAGGCAAGGTCAACCCGAACTGCGCAAGCGATTTCGGCGTGGCTGCGGCTGCGCTTGTGACCGCCGCGCGCGGTGCATGGCTCAACGTGTGCATCAATCTGCAGTCGATCTCGGACGAAGCCTTCGTCGCAGATCTCTTTGCGCGTGCAAAGACAAAGCTCGACGCCGTTTCGGCGCGTGCGGAGGCCGTTTACGGCCGGATCGACGCTGCATGCCGCCCTGTTTGCAACCAAATCGAGGGATAAACGGTATTCTTTGCAAACAGAGAAAGGAGACATGCTTATGAACCGCATGATTTGTATCTTCCTGACGGGCCTGATGCTGCTCTCGGCAGCATGTACCGCCGCGCCTAAGCCAGAGGCGGAAGCGCCGACCGAAGCGCCGAAGCCGGAGCCCGATCCGACCGAGGCGCCCAAGCCGGAGCCGATCACAAACCCCGATCCGGTCGAGCCCGTGACCGATCCGCTCGACGAGGTCCCGGACGTGGCCGGCTATGACGGCTTTGCCGCGCTGCTGTCCGCCGCGCTGCTGTCCGGCAAATCGAACCGCAACCTCTCCCCGATCAGCGTCTATCTCGCGCTCGCAATGGTCGCGGAGGGCGCGAACGGCGAAACGCAGGCCGAGCTTCTGAAGCTGCTCGGCTGCAAGAGTCTCGCGGAGCTTCGCGGCGTCTGCGCAAAGATGCTCGAAACGCTGTCGGTCGACGAGGAGGACGCCGTGCTCGATCTGCACAATTCGCTCTGGATGGCGGATGAGATCAACGGCGCACCCGTTTCGTTCCACGCAAGCTATCTCGAAGCGCTGTCCGATACGTTCCGCTCCGAGGCGTACGCCGTGGATTTCGGCATGCGTTCCGCCCGTGAGCAGATCGCGGCGTGGATCAACAAGTACACGCGCGGCAAGATCGACGTGCAGCCCGACGCGCTGGAGCTCGATCCCGCGACGATCGCCGTGCTGATCAACACGATCTATCTGAAGGCAAGCTGGGCCGACACGTTCAATGAGGATGCCACCGAACCCGGCGCGTTCCACGGCCTTGACGGGGACTTCGACGTCAATTATATGTGGCGGTCCGACAAGAGCCGATCCGTCCGTCTGGGCGACGGCTTCACCGCGTACAGCGTCAGCCTGAACCGCGTGGGCTATGTCACGTTCATCCTGCCCGACGAGGGCGTTGCGCTCGACAGCCTGCTCGGCTCGGCGGATGCGATCGACAAGCTGCTGCACGACGGCAAATACGGCCAATACGACGTGGACCTTCTGATCCCGAAATTCAAGTTCCGGGACAAGATGGAGCTGACCGATGTGCTTTCCGCGCTGGGTCTGCGCCTATCCTTCACCCCCGACGCGGACTTTTCCGGCATGACGGACACGCCCTGCTGCATCGACAGCGTGATCCAGGAATCGTACATCGGCGTCGATGAAAACGGCGTCGAGGCCGCAGCCTACACGATGATCTCCATGCGCGCGACCGGCATGATGCCGCAGGACATCCAGCGCATCGACTTCCATCTGACCCGCCCGTTCGCCTATGTGATCGAAGACTACGACGGCACGGTGCTGTTCATCGGCACGGTCACGAACCCGACGCCGGCGGAATAAACAATCTTTCAAAAACCGCCCTTCCGGGCGGTTTTTGTGTATCACTTTTGGAGTTTGAACTGTCTTAACAGACAGAACCCGAAAGGAGCAAGGTTATGAAACGCATCATTTCCGTCCTGTTGATCCTGCTGTTTGCCGCGGCATGCGCAAACGCGCCCGTGCATACGGTCGACGAATATCCCGCAAACGCCGACGTGCAGCCCGTTGCGCTCGGCTTTGACGTGCCGGAGATCGAAAGCTATGACGACTTTGCCTGCGCCCTGTCCGCCGCGCTCCTTGACGGCACGGAGAACAGAAACTTCTCCCCTGTCAGCGCATACTTTGCGCTTGCCATGGCCGCAGAAGGCGCGAACGGCGAAACGCAGAATACGCTTCTCCGCTTCCTCGGCTGTGACAGCATCGAACAGCTGCGCGACTTGACCGCGGCAATGCGGCAGGCGCTGACGCGCGAAACCGAAACCGGAGAACTCAGCCTTTGCAATTCGCTCTGGATGGGCGAGGTCTTTCCGGTGAAAAAGTCATATCAGGAACGTCTGGCGGCGCTTTACGACGCGGAGATCGACACGGTCCGCTTCGGCACCGATGACGCCGGAAAGCGCATCGCGGGCTGGATCGAGGACAGGACGAACGGGCTCCTTTCCCCCTCGCCCGACGCAATGGAGTTTGACGAGCTGACGATCTGCGTCCTGCTCAACACGGTCTATTTCCGGGACCGGTGGTCGTGGCCGTTCGGCAGTCCGAAGCCCGACACGTTCACGCTTGCCGACGGCACGACCGAACAGGTCGACTATCTGCACCGGCGGGACGAGGTCACGGTCTATCGCGGCGAGGGCTTTTTGCGCTGCTCCGTCCGGTACGAGAGCAAGGGAAAGATCACGTTCGTTCTGCCCGACGAGGGCACGCCGCTGAAGGACCTTCTCGGCACGCCCGACAGGCTGCAGGCGCTTCTGTCCGGCGGCGAGCGCATCGAAGCCGACGTCGATCTGCTGCTTCCGAAGTTTTCGTTCCGGGACCGGTTCGAGCTTGCGGACGTACTCTGCGCGCTGGGGCTTGCGGACGCGTTCAGAGACGGCGCGGACTTTTCCGGCATGACGGACGTGAAAACGCGGCTCGACCGTGTGATTCAGGAAACGGTCGTCGACCTCAACGAGGAAGGGACCGAAGCCGCAGCCTACACCGTGCTGCCCGCGCCGGGTGAAGCGGCGCCGGATGTGGAGCCGACGCCGCGCCCGCTCATTGCGTTTCATCTCGATCGCCCGTTCCTGTTCGTGATTTCCGGTCCCGGCGGCACGGCGCTGTTTATCGGCACGGTGACAAGCCCGACACCCGTGAAGTAAGGACGTATACCGAAAAATCTCCGCCGGTTTGCGGCGGAGATTTGTCATTTTGGCGGATTACCGGTCGCGGTAGAGCGCGACGAGATTTTTCAGCACCTTCACCGACAGGTCCATGCCCTCGACCGTGATGTGCTCGTACGGGCCGTGGAACGCGTAGCCGCCGGTGCCGAGATTCGGACACGGCAGACCCATGAAGGAGAGCCTTGCGCCGTCCGTGCCGCCGCGGATCGGCTGCACCTTCGGCGTGACGCCTGCCATCTCCATCGCTTGTTTCGCGTTCTCGATCAGGTGCATGCACGGCTCGATCTTTTCCTTCATGTTGCGGTACTGATCGCGGATCGTCAGCGTGACCGTCCCTTCACCGTACTGCGCGTTGACGACGTCGGCGATCTTTTCAAGCGTCGTCTTGCGGCGCGTGAAGCTCTCAAAATCGTGATCGCGAATGATATAGGAAATCTCCGCGGCCTCCGTCGTGCCGGACAGATCCACCAGATGCCAGAAGCCCTGATAGCCCGCAGTGTCGCGCGGCGTCTGGCCCTTCGGAAGCATGCCGTTGATCTCGCATGCGACCAGAAGCGCGTTGATCATCTTGTCCTTTGCCTCGCCCGGATGGATGTTGAAGCCGCGGATCGTAAACTTTGCGCTTGCCGCGTTGAAGTTCTCGTATTCGAGTTCGCTCTCGGCGCCGCCGTCGCAGGTGTAACCGAAATCCGCATCGAACCGCGCAAGGTCGAAGTGGTCCGCGCCGCTGCCGACCTCCTCATCCGGTGTGAAGCAGACGGAGATCTGTCCGTGCGGAACGTTTTCCCGAATCAGCTCATCGAGCATGGTGACGATCTCGGCGACGCCCGCCTTGTCGTCCGCGCCCAAAAGTGTCGTGCCGTCAGTGACGATCAGCGTGCGGCCTTTAAGCGAGGGAAGGTGCGGGAACTGCGCCGCCGTCAGCGTTCTGCCGCTTTCGCCTAAGACGACGTCGCCGCCGTCGTAGTGCTCGATAATGCGCGGATGCACGTTCTCGCCCGAAAAGTCCGGCGCGGTGTCCATGTGCGCGATAAAGCCGAACTTTGCCGCCTTTTCATAGCCCGGCGTTGCGGGCAGCGTGCCGTAGACATAGCACAGATCGTCCACCGCGGCGTTTCGGATGCCGATCTCCTTCAGCTCGTCGACCAGTATCCGCGCAAGGTCGAACTCGCGCGCGGCGGTCGGGACCGTCGTGCTCTCCTCATCGCTCGTGGTGTGGACGGCCACGTACTTCAACAACCGTTCGTATGCTTTCATATAACCCTCCGTTATCCTCTGTTTCCCATGACCTTGACGGTGAAACGGCGCGAGCGCGGTCCGTCAAACTCGGTAAAGTACACCGCCTGCCAGGTCCCCAGCACCGGCTCGCCGTCGTCGATCATGATCGTGACGCTGCTGCCGATGACGCTGGCTTTGAGATGCGCCGCGCTGTTGCCCTCGGCGTGGCGGAACTCCGCACGGTCCGGGTATGTCTTGTTGAGCGCGAGCAAAAGATCCTTCTTGACGTCCGGATCGGTGTTCTCGTTGATCGTCACGCCCGCGGTCGTGTGCGGGCAATAGACGGTCATCATCCCGTCAAACACGCCGCTCTGACGGCATGCGTCGCGCACCTGCTCGGTGATGTCGATAAAGCCCTCCTTCGGGGTTTCTAAACGGTATTCGTACAGCATTTCTCCGCCTCCCTTTCTTAATCTCATTGTACCATTTCCGGCGCTGACTGGCAAGCATGAAAAATATGACAGGAGAATTGCTCTCCTGTCACATGTCTGTTGCGCCGTATTATCCGATCACCCCGGACAGCCAGTTCAGGCCGTCGGTGCGCAGCCACGCGATCGCTGCTTCAAACGGACCTCTCAGCACGCCGGTGAGCACAAGGATCAGCAGGCTCAGCACGAGCACCATCACGATGATGATCCCGATCCAGAACGAGCGTGCAAAGTTGCGGCGGTTCACATTGCCGCCGACGAACGAAAAGACGATCAGCGGAATGAGTCCGATCACCGGAATCATGAACAGCAGTGAATAGCCGAAGTACGCCCACGGGCTCAGCGGACGGTTTTCCTTCGGAAGCTCCGGCTCCGCAGCCGGCGTAAACAGCGGCCGGTTCTGCTCCTCCGGCGTCGGGCGCGTATATGCGGGACGCGGTGTCGGCTCAGGCACAAAGATGGGCTCCGGGATCACGACCGGTTCGGGTGCGGGCTCCGGCTCCGGTACAAAAGCCGGTTCCGGTTCGGGTGCGGGCTCCGGCTCCGGTACAAAAGCCGGTTCCGGTTCGGGTGCGGGCTCCGGCTGCACGGCCGGCATCACCTTGGTTCCGCACCGGTTGCAAAACTTTGCGCCGGTCGGCAATTCATAGCCGCAGTTTCTGCAAAACATCGTAAACCCTCCTTTTTCCGCTTGCGCGGTGCTTTGTATATATTATAAAAGCAGTCTCCGGTTCTGTCAATCGAAAGCTGGCGTCAAACGCATTGCAAAACAGGGAGAATACTTTACAATAAGGAAAAAATATGATAAAATACATTGAATTATTGTGTGAGGGTAACAGGCAACTGTATGGAAACGGTACGTCTAAACGGCGCTTTGTACGCCGGCATGCTTTCAAGCGGTGCGGATCATTTGAGCTGCTATCGCAAAACAGTCAACGATCTGAACGTTTTTCCCATCCCCGACGGCGACACGGGCGACAATATGCTCGCCACGGTCTATTCCGGTGCCGACACCGTCGACCGCAGCGCGGACGAGGATCTTGAGACGGTCGCGAGCCGCAGCGCGCACGGCATGCTGCTCGGTGCGCGCGGTAACTCCGGCGTTATTTTATCCCGCATCTTTTCCGGTATCAATAAGGGCTTTCAGGGGATCGCCGAGGCGGACGTCGCCGCGGTCTCCAAAGCGATGGAATGCGGCGTCGAGGAAGCATATCACGCGGTTCCCGTCCCGGTCGAGGGCACGATACTGACCGTGTTTTCCGACGGCGTTCGCTATGCGAACGAACGGATCACTGAGGCGTCCACGCTGCGCTCGTATTTCAACGATCTGCTCGGCGAAATGCAGCGCTCTCTGGAACGCACGCCGGACCTTTTGCCGGTGCTGCGCGAGGCTGGCGTGGTCGATTCCGGCGGCGCGGGACTCATCTATATCTTCGAGGGCATGCGGCGCAGCCTAAACGGCGAGGCCGTGGAGCGCGGCGAACAGCATGCCGAGGCGAAGCACGCTGATCTCGACGCGTTCGGCACGGATTCCGTGCTGACCTACGGCTACTGCACCGAGTTTCTGCTGCGGCTGCAGACGGCAAAGGGCGATCCCAACGCGTTCGATCTCAATGCGTTCATCGAATACCTGAACAGCGTCGGCAATTCGGTCGTCGTGTTCCGTGAGGGCACGATCGTCAAGGTCCACGTCCACACGATGCGGCCCGGCGATATCCTGAACCGCTGCCAGCGCTTCGGAGAGTTTCTGACGCTGAAGGTCGAAAACATGTCGCTGCAGCACAACGAGACTGAGCTGCCGGAGGTCACCGTCACCGCGCCGAAGCCGCGCAAGAAGGTCGGCATCGTCGCCGTTGCGGCGGGCGCAGGCCTTCGGGAAACGTTCCTTGCGCTCGGCACGGACGTCGTGATCGACGGCGGACAGAGCATGAATCCGAGCGCGTCCGATTTCCTTGACGCGTTCGACCAAACGAACGCCGACACGATCTTTGTCTTCCCGAACAACGGCAACGTGCTCCTGACCGCACAGCAGGCGAAGGAGCTCTATCCCGCCTCCGACATTCGCGTGATGCGCACGCGCACGGTCGGCGAGGGCTACGCCGCGATCTCCATGATGGACGGCGGCGCAGGCGATCCCGACAAGATCGAGACGGAGCTTTCCGACGTCATCGCCTCCGTCACGACCGGCTTTGTGTCCCGCGCAAGCCGCGACGCCGAAAAGGACGGCGTGCATGTACGCACGGGCGATTTCATCGGCTTTATCGGCGACACGATCTACATCAACGACCGCAGCGCCGTCGACACCGCGATCGCGTTGTCCAAGGAGATGCACGTCGAACGCTGCGGCGTTCTGCTGCTGCTGGTCGGCTGTGACGCGACGCCCGACGAGGCCGACGCGCTCTATGCAGCGCTTACGAAAACGTATCCCAGAACGGAGATCATCCGCATTGCAGGCGATCAGCCCGTTCACCAATATATCTTAGTAGGAGAATAAAACCATGCTGACACTGTTCACCGACACCGACACCGACATCACTCCGGAGGTTGCGAAGGAATACGGCTATCATCTGATTTCAATGCCGTACAGCATCGACGCAAAGACGATCTGGCCGTACGAGGACTTTGACGTATTCGATTCGCACGCGTTCTACGACAGTCTGCGTAACGGCACGCTGCCCACGACCGGCGGTATCTCCGCGGAACGCTACCGCAACTATTTCGAGCCGGAGTTCAAAAAGGGCAACGACATTCTGTACGTCCACTTCTCCGCCGCAATGACCGTCACCTTCCGCGCGATGGACGATGCGGTTGCCCAGCTTCTGAAGGAGTATCCGGAGCGCAGGTTCTGGCACATCGACACCAAGGGCATCACGATCGTCAGCTACAACCTCGTGCGCACGATCGGCGATCTCCACAAGGCCGGCAAGACCGCCGAGGAGCTGGTCGAATGGGCCAAGACCGAAGTCGACCACTATGCGCAGTACTTCTTCGCGGACGACCTGAAGTTCTTCAAGCGCAGCGGCCGCGTCAAGGGCATCGCCGCAACGATGGGAACGCTTTTGGGCATCCGCCCGATCATCTGCATGAGCGAAGCGGGCGAAATGGTCAGCATCGGCAAGGAGCGCGGCAGAGCGAACGCGATGGAGCGCCTTGTGAAGTATGTCGAGGAGCTCGGCGACGATATCAAGAACCACCGTTTCATCGTCGGCCACACCGACGCGCCGGAGATCGCGAAGGACCTCGTCGACATGCTGCACGCGCGCTTCGGCGACGATCTCAACATCGAAACCGTTGTAACGAACCCGACGGCGGGCTCCCACTGCGGCCCGAACGGCGTCGGCGTGAGCTTCCACGCAAAGCGCCGCGTCTGAGCCTCGGAGGACGCCATGGTTACGATCAAAGAGGTCAAAACCAAAAAAGAACAAAAGGCGTTCCTGAACCTTCCGCTCCGCATGTACCGCGACAACCCGTACTTCGTTCCGCCGCTGTACGGCGACGAAAAGAAGATCTTCTCGAAGGATTTCATCTACAGCGACACCTGTGAGACCGGCTACTGGCTTGCGTACCGCGACGGCAAGGTTGTCGGGCGTATCATGGCGATCATCCAGCGCGCCGCGAACGAAAAGAACAACGAAAAGCGCGTGCGCTTCGACCGGTTCGACGCGATCGACGATCAGGAGGTCGCAAACGCGCTGTTCGGCGCGGTCGAGCAGTTTGCAAAGGCGCACGGCATGAACGCCGTCTGCGGACCGCTCGGCTTTTCGGATCTGGAGCGCGAGGGACTGCTTGTCGAGGGCTTCGATCAGCTTTCGACCTTCGAGGAGCAGTACAACGCGGAATACTACGGCCGGCTCATCGAAGGCTGCGGGTTTGAAAAGGAGGTTGACTGGGTCGAATCGAGGCTGTACGCCCCGCCCGCCGAAACGACTGCCAAGCTCAAAAAGCTCTCCGAGCAGGTGCTGAAGAAGTACAAGCTGCGCATCGGCGAAGCGAAGAACGTCAACGACTTCATCAACCGCTATCAGCAGGGGCTGTTCGATCTTCTCGACGTCGCGTACGAGGGTCTGTACGGCACCGTGCCGTTCACGCCCGGCATGAAAAAGATGATGATCGACAATTTCCGCCTGATCATCGACCTCGAACACGTCGTCTGCGTGCTGAACGAGCAGGATAAGGTCGTCTGCTTCGGCGTCAGCTTCCCGTCGATCGCAAAGGCCGTGCAGAAGAGCAAGGGACACCTGACCCCCGCCGCACTGATCCGTCTTTTGAAGGCGATCAAGCGGCCGAAGGTCATCGACCTCGGCCTGATTGCGGTCGCGCCGGAGTACGTGAACACCGGCATTCCGGCGGTCATTGCCGCCGTCATGTGCGATATGCTCTCCGACGGCACGACCGAGTATGCCGAAACCAACCTGAACCTTGAGGACAACATGCAGATCCGCAACCTCTGGAAGCGGTTCAACGCGGTCCAGCACAAGCGCCGCAGGGCGTACGTGAAGTCGCTCGATTGATCGACAGATATGACAAAAGCCCCGAAAACCGGGGCTTTTTTCAATGCGGTTTGCTTACGCGGCTTCCGAGAGCCCGTATTTTTGAAGCAGCTCGTCGTAGCGGTCGATCGCGCTCTTCAGCCTCTCCTCCATCTTCTCCGCGGGGCAGAGCCCGTCCGCGTCATAGAGAAGCCCCATGAAAGCGAGATGGTACACCACCGGCGGATGCGCAAGGTCCAGAAGCGGCATGCCGCGCAGCTGATCGACCGATTGATAGACGAGGTCAACGGTGATACAGCGCTTGCCCGCCGCGTCGCTCCAGCGGCAGAACACCAGCTTGCAGCCGATCGGCGTCTTGCTCTCGATCGCTTCCGGAAGCTCGTAGTCCGCAACGCCCAGCGCCGCGAGCACGCTGCCGACGTTGGAATCGTGACCGCACAGGAAGGTGAACCTTCTGCCCGGCGTCATCAGCTCCCGATAGATCTCCTGCAAAAGCGGATGCGCAACGTTTGCAGCGATATCCGGCGCGGTGAAAAGCACGTCGCCGTACAGGTCCTTCACTGCGGAGATGTCCTTCCACTGCTCCTGCGTCAGCGTTTTGCCGAACGCGGCGTGTTCGTCGTCCGCCTCATAATACTGCAGCACGAGCGCGTCGCTGACGGAACAGGCGGTTTTCAGGGAGCCCTTCACGCCCGGCTCCGCGTTCTCGTTCAGCACGAATTCGGAATCGTCCGTCAAAAATCCCGTCGTTTTCCCGTTCTTCCAATCCTCGGAATCCCGGATGTCGATGACGTCCTCAATGAGCCGATAATTGTCGGCAAGCGCCGCAATATCGTCCGCAAACCGGTCGTTGATCTCCTCGACCATATCCTTGCGGTACTGATCGGTCACGAACGTCAACTGCGGCGTGAAAACAGGATCCATCGTGTCGAATTCGCCGTGATGCTCGATCTCCGTATCGGCGGCAGGGAACAGCCCCGCGCAGAAGAACTTCGCCGTCGCAAGCGTGCGCTGCTTCGAGTTCGCATAGATGCGGATCGCGCCGTCCTCCGGCAGCCAGTTTTCGGGGATCAGCCCTTCCGATTCCATCCATTTGCGGAAATACTGCCCCATCTCCGTTTCCAGAACGCCGCCGCGAATCGAAAGCTGACTCGGATTTGACGACCAGGAGAACCACTCGTGCGGCGTCAGCGTGTCCAGCGCAGACCCCTTGCCGCTCATCGGCGAACGAATGTTATGACGGCTTAAAATCACCACCTGCTCAAGCGTATACCCCTCGCGGTGCAGCGGCACGCCGGACAGCTCGCCTGCCGAAGCAGCCTGCGTCTTTTCAGGCTGCGCCTTTGCTTTGAACACGCCGGACGCATACAATACCTGCACAAGCAATACGCAGACCAGCAGTGCGGAAACGATTGCGAGCAGGAGCTTCAGCGTTTTTTGTTTCATCTTTGTTTTCCTCTTTCCGTTCCGTTCGCGCAAATGCGATCGCGCGATTTTTTGTATTGTATCACTGCGCGCCGTCAGCGTCAATCCGAATCTGTTGCATGCGGCGCATCCGTGCGCATATTCCGGGATCCCTCCGAAAAGAATATATCATCCGAAACCGCCCGCTGCATCTTGAAAAAAGGCTGCGGGCATGATAGTATTTCGGTGTGTGCGGCGCATGCAAAAACGCCGTAAAACTCTTATCAAACGCTTTGGAGGCGCAGCCATGAAAATCTCGCAGAAGGCACAGGAATGCAACCTTTCCCCGATGCGCAAATTCCACCCCTACGCGGTGGAGGCCGTGAACAAGGGCAAGACGATCTACCATCTCAACATCGGCCAGCCCGACATCGAAACGCCGCCCGCCTACTATGAGGCGATCCGCGATTTCAAAAACCCCGTTCTGGAGTACGCCGCCTCCCCCGGCATGCCGGTGCTCATCAAGGCGGTGCAGGGCTATTATGAAAAGCTCGGCATCCACTATGAGGAAAGCGATATCCTGATCACCACCGGCGGCAGCGAAGCGCTGATGATGCTGATGCTCAGTATCCTCGATCCCGGCAGCGAGGTCATCATTCCGGAGCCGTTCTACCCGAACTACAACACGTTCGTAAGAGCGGCAGGCGGCAGGATCCACCCGATCACCACCTCGCCCGAGGGCGGCTATCGCTACGCATTCCGCGACAAGCTCGAAGCCGCGTACAGCGAGCACACGCGCGCGATCATGTTCACCAACCCCGGCAATCCGACCGGCGTGGTGCTGACGCCCGAAGAGCTTCGTACCATTGCGGACTTTGCAAAGGCGCATGATCTGTTCGTCATCGGCGACGAGGTCTACCGCGAGTTCGTCTACGGCGGCGAAAAGCTCGCCACGATCGGCCAGTTCCCGGAACTTTCCGACAACGCGGTCATCATCGACTCCGTTTCCAAGCGTTTTTCCGCCTGCGGCGCGCGCATCGGCGCGATCATCACCCGCAACAAGGAACTGCAGCAGAGCCTGCTGAAATTCTGCCAGGCGCGTCTGTCCGTCGCGACGCTCGATCAGGTCGCGTCCGCCGCGCTCTATGACGTCGGCCCTGAATACTTCGAGGCGGTCCGCAAGGAGTATAAGCTCCGCCGCGACACCTGCTATAAGAAGCTCCTCGAGATCCCCGGCGTCGTCGTCAAGGATCCCGAAGGCGCGTTCTACATGATGGCCGCGCTGCCCGTCGACAACGCCGACACGTTCCAGAAGTGGCTTCTGACCGACTTTGACGACAACGGCGACACGGTCATGTTCGCGCCCGGCGAGGGCTTCTACGCCACGCCCGGCAAGGGCAAGAACGAGATCCGCATTGCGTACGTTCTGAAGCAGGACAAGCTCGAACGCGCAATGGATCTTCTGGCGCTCGGCATTCAGAAATACAACGAAACGCACAAGGCGTAAGCCAAGGCATAAAAACAGGGCTGTTCAGAAACGCATGTTTCTGAGCAGCCCTTTTTCATCTTATGCGCTCAATAGGCGTAGAAATATATCTCAATGTACCAGTTCTCTGCAAGCGGCTCCAGCTCCGAATAGCGGATCTGCTCCGCGGTGTTTTCCGTATAGATCAGCCAGACCGCATAGAGGGTGCCGGGGTCCTGATACATCGTCGTGTCGATCGCCATCGGGAGATTCACTTCGAAAAACGGCGCGGCGTCCTCCGTAAAGACCGGCTCCGGCCCGGTCCGGTAAAAACCGATCCCCGTCTCTTCCGACAGTGCGACCAAAGCCTGCACGCTTTCCGGAAGCGTCGCGGGATCGACCGTTGCGTTCCCGTTCTGTTCCGGATCCCACACATACGCCTTACCGTTGATAACATAGAACCGGTCAAAATCCGGCCACTCCTTTGCGGCAAGCTCGAACGCTTCCCGGTACTCTGCGAACAGCGCTTCGGCTTCCGCCCGCCTCTCTTCCGGCGGCAGGATCGGGTACGGCCCGTATTCCGTGCCGGTGCAGGTAAAATAGGGGTTCAGCACCGGATCCTTGACCTCCGGTTCGCTTGTTTCCTCGGGTAAGTCCGCAGGCTGTTCCGTCGCTTCACTTTGTTTTTCCGTTCCTCCCATGCTGCATCCGAGCAGCAAAGCGATCGCAAGCAGGATGATCCGAAGCCGTTTTTGTTTCATAGTCTTTTACCCGTTTACTGCATTGCCCGATTGATCCATGATCGTCATCGACCTTGCGAACGCAAAGAACAGATACGTCAGTTCGGATTCGTCCGCTTCCTTACAAAGAAATTGCACCAGATAGAAGGCCGTATCTCCCTTGAATGCAAAGTTCCAACCGCACATGCCGTTTCTGCGATAGCGATAGAAGATCAGCCCGTCCCGTTCCTCCGGCTGTGCATCGGAATTGTTGTTCCGGATCACGTTTTCCATGTACTCTGTCAGCGTTTCGTCCGCAAGCCCGGCTTTCAGCGTAAACGGTTCGACCTTGATCATGACCGCGCCGAAATAAGACGTGTAGTAGCCGTCGAAGCCCATCTCGCTCTTCTGCTCGCTGAACTGTTCGGTCAGCGTGATCTGATAGCCGTCTCCGGCAAACACCTTGCTTTTTCCGTACTTGCCGTTCAGAATATCGCTGTCATCCGGCGCAAAATCTCCGTTTATCTCCACAAACTGTTTTACAATGCTGTCAAAGTCCGCCGTGCCTTCCTCCGTCAAAGAGGAGGCGGAAAGAAACAGGATGTTTGTACCGATGGTATTCAGCTTTGCTATGCAGATATAGGAATCGTAATTCCTGTTATAATAATGCACGCTCACAATGCCCGGTGCGATCTCAACAGATTCCGCCGTATCGAAGTCCTCCGGCTTATCATCCCATCCGTCCGCTGTAAGATACCAGGTCAGAAGGTCCTTTCCGTTCAGCATGCTTTCCGCGACCAGATAATAGTCCATATCCGTAAGTCCGACCGTTTGCAAGGCGTCCATATCAAGCTCCAAAAGCGCTTTTTCCGTTGCGGAGAGCTTTTGATCCTTGTTCGCCTGAATCTCGAATGTTTCCGGGAACAGGCAGGAATACCCCTGCCATTTCTGCGTTTTCAGTTGAATCTCCGATTCGCGGTAAAGCACATACAGATACCAGTCGCCCCAAAGCGGCTCAATCGCGTCCCGGTATGCCTCGGCAAACTGCTCCTGCGCGTTTTCCGTGTGGATCAGCCACACCTCGTATGCGGACTGTGCTTCGTCTCTGCTTTCGGGCATCGTCACAACAAAGCACGGCTCCGAATCCTTTGCAAACGGATGACCCGGTTCATATCGAAGCAGCCGCCCTTCCCAATAGATGGTGACGCCCTTTTCTTTGGCTCGCGCAGCCAATACCTGCAATTCCGACGGCAGCTTCGTGATTTCCACTACGGCACGCATATCTTCGTACGGACGTTGATACGACCCTCTTCCATCCTCATCGATCATCAAATCCAGATAGTATCCGGGATTTTTGGTTCTGGCGCTCTCCAACAGCTCCCGATTCTGCTCAAAGAATGCCCGCATCTGTGCGGTCTGCTCCGTCCGTCCGGTCGGCTTTGCCGGATAGCCGTTCATCTGAATGAACGCATACACCAACCGGTCATACAGATCGATCCCCGTTTCCGTCGCCGCCAAGGCGTACAGAATCAGTCCCTTCGTTCCGTCGGTGCCGACCTTTGCGTAACACAGGTAGCCGTCGTCATACTCCACATGGCGGCATACCACATCCGGATAGACCGTCCGTGCGGAGTGCAGCACGGCATTTTCATCGGAGGCGCCCGATCCGGTGTTGTTCAGCACAACGTCGATCTGCTCGCGCAGCGGCGTCGCATCCCAATCGTCAAATGCTTCCTCCGGCCGCAGTCCGTATACGATGCTCGGAAGGTCCTTCGCATCTTCTTCGTTTTTCGGAAGGAACATGATAATGTTCGGAACATCATACAGGACGTCGTACTCTGCGATCATCAGGCAGCGATATCCGTTCCAGGTAAATGCCTCAGTCTGTATCTCCGGCAGCTCTTCGACCGGCGTCAGCGGCATCCCGCCCGGTGCGGGGCCGGGTTCGCTTGTTGCGGGCGGTTCCTGCTCCGTCGGCAACACAGGCGCGTCCGTCGTCTGCGGCGGTACCTCCTGCGGCTTCGGTTCATGCGTGTCGTTCAGCTCCGCCATCGGCTCCGAGGGCGCGCCTTCGCCCTTTTTCGATCCACGGAACAGGCCGACGCCGAACACCAGACCGACGATGCAGGCGATCGCGACGGCGGCCATGCCGTAGCTGAGGACCCGGCTGAACCGCTTTTGCGGCCGCGCGGGCTGCTGCGGTTCGACGGGCGCGGCAACGGTCGCTGATGCGGATGTATTCGGTTTGGCCTTCTGTTTTCCGTACAGCGCCGTTTCAAAGCGCGCCTGCGACGCCGCGGGGATCGGCTCGGTTTCCGGATGCAGCAGATTGCCCTGCGCTTCGGCGTCCTTGCGCACGGCGTCACGCAGCAGTTTTTCAAAGGATCGTTTCCGCATAGCCGTCCTCCTTGCAGAATTGCAGCACCGCACGGCGCGCACGCGTCAGATACACGCGCACCGTGTTCTTCGAGACGCCGAGCGCCTTTGCGATCTCGCCGTCGCGCAGTTCCAAAAGATACTTATACCGCAGCACGTCCCGAAGGCTCTCCGGAAGCTTAGAAACCGCGCGCTTGACCTCCTCGACGGTCAGGCTGTTGATCGCGCGCTCCTCGACCGACGCCGACGTGTCGCCGATCTCGATCTCCTCGATCGGAACGCTCGCCTGCCTGCCGCGCTTTTGCAGCCGATTCAGCGCGTTTCGCTTGACCGCGGTGATCAGATATACCGCCCGCGCGGCTTCCGGCAGCGCGCGCAGCGTGTCGATTTTGCGGATGCAGCGCACAAACGTGTCCTGCACGGCATCCTCCGCCGCGCTCGGTTCGCGCAGGATCGCAAGCGCCGTGCGCTTCATGCGGTGATAGTTCGACGCGAACAGCTCGCTCATCAGCGCGCGATCCGATTCGCTATCCAAAACCAGTAACAGTAGAATCATCGTGGTACAGCCCCCCTGTTGCCCTCTATACACATAGACAAGCGTGCGGCCAAAAGTGCTACATCATTTTTCGGATTTTTCTTCCGCATCCGGCGCGGACAGGTGTTTTTTGAAAAAGAAGATCAAAAACGGAATGGAAACGAAGAAGGTGAGAAGGTCCGCTCCAGCCTGCACCGCCTCGATGCCGGTGAGTCCGAACAGCGCGGGCAGCAGGAACACGAGCGGCACAAAGAAGATCCCCTGCCGGCATGAGGCAAGGAACGTTGCGCCGACGGCGAAGCCGAGCGACTGATAGAGCTGGTTGACGTAGGTGGAAAAGCCCATCAGCGGGATCGTGACACACAGGAATGCAAGCATGACGCTGCCGCTTTCCACCACGGCGGGATCGTCGCGGAACCACGCCATGATCGGCGCGCGGAAGAAGAACACGAGCACGGCGATGCAAAGACAGATGACGGTCGCGGACGCCGTCGCAAACCAGAAGACCTTTTTGACGCGCGAATAGCGTTTCGCGCCGAAGCAGTAGCCCGCGATCGGCTGAAAGCCCTGCCCGACGCCGAGTACGACGTGCCGCACGAACATATAGAGCTTGTTGGCGATCGAGATCGCGGCGACCGCCGCAGCGCCGAACGGCGCCGCCTGAATGTTCAGAAGCGCCGAGGACAGGCTTGCCATGCCCTGCCGGAACAGCGTCGGCACGCCCATGCGCACGATCGAGGTGTAGACGAATACACGCCTGCCTATGTATTTCGGGCGAATGCGCACGATGCTGCGATCACGCAGGAAGATGACCGCCATAATGAGAAAGCTCGTCATCTGCGAGAGCATCGTTGCAAGCGCCGCGCCCGCAATGCCCATGCCGAAGCCGAAGATCAGCAGCGGGTCGATCGCAAGGTTCAGAAGTCCGCCGCTGATCATGGCAAGCATCGAATAGACCGCCTGTCCCTCGGATCGCAAAATGTTGTTGAGCACGAACGCCGAGGTCATGAACGGCGCGGCGAGCAGGATGAAGCGCGCATAATCCACGGCGTACGGAACGACCTCGTCCCGCGCGCCGATCAAAGAAACGAGCGGACGCAGAAACACAAGGCCCAACGCGCCGATCAGCGCGCCGGCGACGATGCTCATCAGCGCGGCGGACGTGCCGACCGTGCTGGCGTCCTCCACGCGCTTCTGGCCGAGCATCGGGCTGATGAGGCTCGTTGCGCCCATGCCGATGCTGCCGCCGGTCGCCTGGATCACCGCCATCAGAGAGAACACGACGCCGACCGCAGCCGACGCCGCCGTGTCGATCTTTGCGACAAAGTACGTGTCTGCTGTGTTGTAGATGACGGTAATGAGCTGGATCACCACCGTCGGCGCCGCTTTTTTGAACAGCAGCCTCCCGATCGGCTCGGTCAGCATCTGCTGCCGCTGCCGCTCGCTGTCAACGTGCATAGCTCCTCCGACTGATTATTCGATCGTGACCGGATGCGCCGATCCAAGCTCAAAATGGTACTGTACGATGCCGAGGTCGATTCGCGCGTACGGTCCGATCAGCGCCTTCAGGAACGCTTGGCCGTCCCGCAGCGAAAGACGGAACTGCTGCTGATTGATCGCCGTCGGTGCCAGAAGCGCCGCCTCGACGCCCGTCCGGAACCAGTCCGGCACGTCGCCCGCAACATCTGTCACCTGCGCGAAGGTCTTGCTTTTATGCGGCTTTCCGGACTTTTTTGCATAGCCGATCGAAATGATCGCGGCAAGGCTCTGTCCCTCGCCCGCCATCGAGCGCGCGCGCTTCTTGTACGAGCCCGCGATCCAGCAGGTGGAAAGTCCGAGCGTTTCGGCAAACAGCACGAGCCGTTCGCCCCAATAGCCGCACAGGCGGTACAGGTCGTCCGTATCCGGTCCGATCAGCGCGATATAGTTCACCGCGTTCTCGAACGCGCCGTACGCCCAAAGCCCCGCTATCGTCTTGGGATCGTTCAACACGAGCCGCATCGAAAGTCCGCTCTCTCGATTGCACGCTTCGATCTCCTGTTCGAGCGCCGACAGCGTCTCGCCCTCGATCGGCTGCAGCGTATATGCGCGCACCGAATGGCGCGCTTCCATAGCCTCCCAGATCGTCATCATCCGTTCCTCCCTGTCCATTTCTATGTCCATTATAATATGCTCACACGGCGCTTGTCAAACGACAGGCATTGCCAAAACCGTTTGTTTTCGGTATAATGAAATAAAAGGAGGTCCGTATGATTCGTGCTGTGATCTTTGATATGGACGGGCTTATGTTCGACACCGAACGGCTGTACGTCCGCGCCCTGAACGAGTATGTCGGTCCGAAAACAGGCGTCGATTTTCCGTACGAAAACGTCCTGAAAACGCTCGGCTGCAACCATGCGGGCTTTAAGCGCATGTTCCCGGAGCTGTTCGGCACCGCACTCACGCCCGAACAGTGCACCGTTCTCGTGACCGAATGGATGACGAAGGAAATCCTCCATCACGGCGTGCCCGTCAAGCCGGGCCTCTATGCCCTGCTGGACGCGCTGAAGGCCGACGGCGTCAGAACCGCACTTGCGACCGGCACCAGCCGCCCGATCGCGCTGGAGTATCTGCGGCGCACCGATACGCACAAGTACTTCGACGCGCTCGTTTTCGGCGATCAGGTGGCGCACGGCAAGCCCGACCCGGAGATCTTTCTTGCCGCGGCAAACGCGCTCGGCGTCGATCCGGCGGACGCCGCCGTTCTGGAGGATTCGGAAAACGGCCTTCGCGCCGCGCGCGCCGGAGGATTCTTCTCGATCTGCGTGCCGGATCTCACCGACCCGACGCCGCGTCTGCCTGTCCCGCCCGACGCGGTACTGCGCACCCTTGAAGAGGCGATCCCGCTGATCCGCGCGATCAACGGCGCAGACTGAACCTTCCCTCGCACCGGCACGGTCCGGTGCTTTCTTTTACAAGAATCCCTGAAGAGCATATCCTGCCTTTCGCCCCGTTTTTTGTCGAAATCTCGCCGTTCATGCTTGTTTTTTGGCTGTCGGCGTGCTATGATAGAGGGGCAAACAAGAGATGGAGGAATTGATCGAAATGAAGATCGCGATCATCGGCGGTACCAATATCGAGAAGCTCCCGATCCGTTACCGGGAGCAGGCTGTTTCCACCCCCTACGGCGACGTTGTTGTGTTTCGCGGCACGCTCAAGGAGGGCAACGAGGTCATCTTCCTGTCCCGTCACGGCGTTTTGTACGCACACGATCCGGGCGACATCAATTACCGTGCCAACGTCTTTGCCCTGCACCAGATCGGCGTCACCCATGCGATCAGCGTCACGTCCGTCGGTGCTTGCGACTATTCCCTGCGGCCCGGCGAATACTGCCTGATCAATGACTTTATGGACTTCACGAAGGGCCGCGCGTCCTCATTCGAACGCGAACACCGCGCCACGCTGCACACCGGCATGGAGAACGTCTTCAGCGATACGCTGAACAGCACGCTGGAGGAACTGATCCGTCAGCTCGGCCTGCCCTATTCCGGCCGCGCAACTTACGCCTGCACGGAGGGTCCGCGCTTTGAGACGGCGGCGGAGATTCGCGCGCTGCGCACGCTCGGCGCACAGGTCGTCGGCCAGACGGTCGTCCCGGAAGCGCCGCTGTGCCGTGATCTCGGCATCGAATATGCCGCACTGGGCCTCATCACCAACTACTGCACCGGCATGACCGGCGTCGTTACCGACGTCGTGATCGAGCACGTCATGGACGAAAACCGCGAGGACATCTTCCGGCTGTGCTTCGATCTGATTCGCCGCATGACGACATACGCCCAAGACTGAATCATTGAAATAAATTATTGTCAGAAGCTATTGACAATCCAATCCTTCCATGTTATTATTGCTATGATTGAAAGGGTAAAAAGCCTTAAAGTTTTATTCGGGAGATAAGGAGAATTCAACTGATGGAACAATATGAAAAGCCGAGCATGGAAATCATTGAATTGACGAACAGCGACATTATTACCGAATCGTGTGATGCTCGTATGCCGGAAGTTGGAGGTTGACAGTCAACGATTGACTGACATTCAGACTTTTTTTGCGGTATGCGTTTTTGCGCATACCGCACTTCTTTCCTGAGGCGTTTATGCACGTGATCCACCCCGCGGACCAAAACGTTCGCCGACTTTTGCCGCACGTCAAGCTGCAGGCGGGCATGCGCTGCGTCCCGTCGCAGTATGCCCTGCCCTTTTCGCACGACGGCAGACTATATCTTTTTCACACCTTGACGAAGGAATGCGTCGAGGCGGTCCTTCCCGCGTCCGCTGTGCCGGGCGAGGGCTTTGACGAGCTGATCGAAGCGCGCTTTCTGGTGCCGGAGGGCACGGACGAATGCGCGCTCTATCTGTCCGTTTCGCAGATGCTCCGCGCCTTTTCCGCGCCGAAGGGCGTTCCGTCCTACCTGATCCTGCCGACGCTGGCCTGCAACGCGCGCTGCACCTACTGCTATGAAGAGGGACGCACGCCCGTGACAATGACGCCGGAGGTTGCAGATCAGGTCGTACAATATATCGTGAAAACGCACGGCAAGCCGCCCGTCAAGCTCGATTGGTACGGCGGCGAGCCGCTGCTCTGCGAAGGGATCATCGACCGCATCTGCGAAGGGCTAAAGGATGCGGGGATCGAATTCCGGTCCAAGATCGTTTCCAACGGCAGTCTGATCACGCCGCGCATTCTCGAAAAGATGCGGACCGATTGGAATCTCAAATCCATTCAGATCCCCATGGACGGCGCTGAGCCGGACTACATTGCGCGCAAGCGGTACTGTCGGGAAGCGGATCACTATCATGCCGTGCTGAACGCGATCGACCGCATGTCCGAGGCAGGCATCCATGTCGCCGTGCGCTGCAACGTGGATCAGAACAACATTGCAGGCGTTCCGGATTTTCTGAACGACCTTTCACGCTGCATCACGCACAGGGAAAACGTGTTTGTGTATCTGAGCCCGCTCTATTATGCGGATACGCTCGATCACGATCTTGAGATCTGGCAGCAGATGATCGCGCTGCGCGAGCCGATCGAACAGGCGGGCTTTCAGCGGCTTCCGTATAAGGGCTTGCACATGCAGTTTCGCACCAACTACTGCATGGCGGACGGCGGCGGCGTCGCGATCGGTCCCGACGGCGGTCTGTTCCCGTGCGACGGCTGCCCGGAGGAGGCCCGGTTCGGCAATGTATTCGACGGCGTGACCGACGCGGAGGCAAAAAAACGCTTCTGCCGCACGGACCGCGTGCGGGAGATGTGCCGCAAGTGTCCGTTTTTACCGGAATGCACGAGCTTTTCTTCGTGCCCATGGCGCGCACCGCATTGCCGTGAGGTACGCACGCTTCTTGCGCAGGACGACCTGTGCCGCATGATCGACAAACAAACCGCGTCCGAACCGGCGGAGTCCGCGTTTTCGAACTGCTGAGGAGGAATAAAAATGAAGCTCAAAGATCAACTTCTGGTCCATACGATCGACGATACGCAGTTTTTAGTGCCGCTCGGCGGAGAGGCGTTTTCCGGGATCGTGCGCAGCAACAAGACTGCCGCGTTCATCGTGGATTGTCTCAAGGAGGATACCTCGGAGGATGCGATCGTCGACGCAATGTGCAGTCGTTACAATGCCCCGCGCGCAGTCATTGCGGACGACGTGCACGAGATCCTGAAAATGCTCCGACGCATTGATGCAATAGAAGAATAACACGTGTATGCAAAACCCGGCCTTCCGTTCGGAAGACCGGGTTTTTCTGTGTGTTGATTACAGGATCTTCAAAGACTGCTGCTTGCCGTCGAGCGTCCAGCGAAGCGTAAGGCCGTCGTCGGCGTCAACCGAGACGTCGGTCGCGTTCTCCGTGAGGCTGCGGACATGCGCAAACTGGTTCTTCTGCGCATCGGTGTAGGTATTCAGCGCGTCCGAGGTCAAAAGCATGCCGCCGAGCAGCGCATTGACCGTGTAGAGCTTCTCCTTCTCCTCCGGCGTCAGCTGACAGTTCTGCTCGCGCAGGAAGAACACGTCCGGATCGCCCATGAACGCGCGGCCGGTGAGCTGGCGGCGGAAGGTCGTGTCCTCGATGGACTGCTTGGTGGAGACGCGCTCGCGGTGCGTGATCTGCATCAGCTTCGAGCCGTTCCAGTCGAGCCCGACGTCGCAGCCCACACGGCAGTATTCGACGACGCCGAACGCAGGCCACAGCGGCACGCCGCAGCCTAAGATCAGCTTGCCGCGGCACGCCTTGCGGAGAATGTTCATCGCGCGGCACATGCGCGCGGCTCTCGATTCGGTCTCGCTGCCGAACGGCGCGGCGCCGTACAAAAAGTCGAGCTTGACGAGATCGAAGCCCCATTCGTTCAACACGCGGTCGAGCACCTTGTTGACATACGCAACGACCTCCGGATTGTCGATGTCGAGCGAATAGAAGCCGCCCCAGTTCGAGCCGTCCGACCACGGCTTTCCGTCATGCTTGTACAGCCAGTCCGGATGCTCCTCCATGATCTTCGAGCCCTTCTGGCACACGAACGGCGCAAGCCAGAGCCCTGCGCGGAAGCCCGCCGCATGGATCGCATCGGCCGCGGTCTTGAGCCCGTTCGGGAACTTGTTCGCGTCCGGCACGAGCCAGTCGCCGACCGCCGTCTCCCAGCCGTCGTCGATCTGGAACAGATCATCGGGCCGCAGCAGCGCTTTTGCGCCGACGAGGTCATCGGTGATCGTCGCGTCGTTGATGTCCTGATAGCGGTTGTACCAGCTCGAATAGCCGAACAGCTTCCGATCGGTCAGCGGACGCACGTCCATTGCGGCAAACCAGCCGTCAAAGACCTCCTGCTCCGTGCCCTCGGCGATATAGAGGTCGAACGCGTGGAACTCGCCGTCGGCCTTCATGCCGACGCAGTCGCGCTCGATCAAAAGCTCTCCCTTGTTCGCGTCGTACTGAAACAGCGTGTAGCCGGGGATCTCATCGAGCGAACCGAACAGCAGAAACTGCTTGCCCGTGCGCAGGTAGCACCAGGACTCGCCGTGCGTGATGCCCTTCTTGTAGGGATAGTTGACAAAGTGATAATCGCCGTAGCGGTTGATCCCGAACGCCCCGCGCAAAAAGCACGGCAAGTGCTTCATGCCCTTCGTGCGGCCGGTCCGGTCGTATTCGGGGCTGTACGTCCAATTCTGAAAGCCGTTGTGGAAAATGCGCATTGCGTCCGTCGCAGGCAGCGCAACCGTCGCCGTGACCTTTTTCAGCCGCGCGTTTTTCAGCGGTACGCGCACATGCACGACGCCGTTCGCAGCGACGCTGCCGGTGATCGGCGCGCCGTTTTCCGTTTCCACGCAGTAGCGCAGCATCCGTTCCGTGTTTGCCATGTTATTCTCCCTCCCGAATGGTAAATGATATCGTAACCGGAGCCGTTTGGTCCGTGGATACCGTCAGCGTGCCCCTGCCGCCGTGCCCGACGGTTCTGACATACGCGCCGGTCATGCCGCCCTCGGCGGTCGAAACGTCGGGGCCTTCGAGCGCAAGATCGCCCGCGACCGCAAAGCGGACCGGCAGCTGCGCATACGGCGCAAGGTTGTTGTTCGCGTCGAGCACGCGCACGCGCACCGCCGCCATATCGTAGCAATCGCCTTCCGTGAGCTCTGTTTCGCTGACCCGGACCTCTAAATGCAGCTTCTTGTTCGGGCAGCAGACGACGGACGCCGTGACCTCCTCGCCGTCAATCGCGTCAAACCGCCATTCGGTCGCCGCGCCGCCCCAGTTGCCGACGTACTTGCCGTAGAGCTGTTCGCCGTCGGCCCAGCTCAGATGGTACCGTTTCATGCAGTACAGCATGCGCAGCTTATCGGCAAGCGGCAGCTTTTCAAGCCCGTATTTGCCTGCGGCCAACAGCTCCCGGTGCAAAAGCTGCTCCTTCTTGCCCGTGATGCCTTCCTCGCTGATCAGAAGCTGACCGATCAGGTCGTCGATCTTCACCGGCGGATGGTCGAGACCCTTCCACGGCTCCGGCTTGAAGATCTTCACGAGCTTGTCGTTTTTATAGAGCGCGACACGGTCGGCGTTCGTGAACGCCCATATCTCGCCGATCTCGCCCGCCGGATAGTCGCCGATGCACATCGGCGTGCCGAGCGCCAGCACCGGCCGATTCTCGCCCTGCGCGGCATAGACGTACGCGGCGAGCTTCGGGTTGCGGAACGCGTCCATGACGCCGTGGTAGCAAACGCGATCGCCAGATCCGAAGTCCTTGTGTGTCGGATAGTCGAACATGCACCAGCCGAACACGCCCGCGTGCTCGCCGGAGGCAGCCGCCGCGTCAACCGTGCGCGCGTGGCGCAGTGCATGCATCTGCCGCTTGCTCCACGGATCGAAGGGCTTTGTCGGGAACATGTGGCCCGAATGCTCGGAGATCAAAAAGCCCTTTTCGGGATCGGTCGTGATCTTTCCCTTTTTGCGGATCGGATCGTCGAACTCGAATGGCTTGAAATCGTTGTAGGCGTAGACGTCCTCCAGGAGGTGGCTCTTCACAAGGTAGCGTACGCCGGACGTCTGCCGCGAAGGATCGAGCAGATGCGCAAGCTTGTTCGTCTGTTCATACAGCGCGTCGTTGTCGCGGCTCTCGTTGATGCGCACGCCCCACAGCACGACCGACGGGTGGTTGCGATACTGGATCACCATCTCGCGCACGTTGTCGATCGCCTGCTTCTGCCACTCCTCGCCGCCGATGTGCTGCCAGCCGGGGATCTCGGTGAACACCAAAAGCCCCAGTTCGTCGCACGCATCGATAAAATACTGGCTCTGCGGATAGTGCGAGGTGCGCACGGCATTGCAGCAAAGCTCCTCTCTGAGAATGCGTGCGTCCTCGCGCTGCAGACTTTCGGGCGCGGCATAGCCGATATACGGGTACGCCTGATGGCGGTCGAGCCCGCGCATGAAGTACCGCTTGCCGTTCAGGTAGAAACCGTCCTTTTGAAACAAAGCGGTCCGGAAGCCGAAGCGCGTGTTCACGACGTCCAGCGGCTGCATCTCGCTGTCGTACAGCGTCGTTTCGAGCGTATACAGTACGGGCTGCTCCGGCGTCCACGGCAGGGCATCCGGCGCGTGCACGGTCATGGTCCGGACGGTCAGCCCCTCCGGCGCCTCTATGACGTGATCGGAATCCGCGTCGGCGTTTTGCGCGATGCACTTGCCTGCCGCGTCCAGAATGCGGTTGCGGACAAGCGCCGCCTCGCCGCCGGACACGGTGCTCTGCACGGTCGCCGTATGCAGGTCCGGCGTATGCACAAAGACGTTCGCAAGGCAGGTCGTGCTGCGCACGTCGAGCCATACGTCGCGATACAGGCCGCCGTAGGTCAGATAGTCGATGACGTAGCCGAACGGCGGCACGGACGGGTTTTCGGTCGAATCGAGCCGCACGGCGACGAGATCGCTGCCGTCGAGCCGCACCGCATCGGTGATCTCCACACGAAACGCCGTGTAGCCGGTCCTGTGCGTCATCAGCTCCTTGCCGTTTACAAACACTGTCGCAATGTGCGCCGCGCCGTCGAACTGCAGAAAGATACGCTTGCCGCGCTGCGTTTCGTCGAGCGGAAGCGTCCTGCGGTAGCCGTACACGCCCTCGTATTCCTCCGGACCCGCATAGTGCTGCGGGATCGGCCGCGGATTGTGCGGCAGCCGCACCGGCTCGCCTTCGCCCTCGCCGAGGCGGAACGCGTTCGTCCAAAGCGGTGTAAACTCCCAACCGTTGCTGAGCTTTTTCATCTACCCGACCTCCGTATACTCTGTCAGTTTATTGTACCATGGATTCCGCTCCGAAACAAGGCGGAATGTGCAAAAAAGCGGACGGGAAACCGTCCGCTTTTGCATGCTGCAGGATCCCTGCAGCCGGATTGATTACTCTTCGCCGTAGATCAGGTTCTTCTCGGATTCCGGATCGAAGAAGTGCATCGCCTTGCCTTCGAAGGTGATGTAAACCTCTGCGCCGTTGACGAGATTCGTGCGCTGCTCTTCGGTGAGGTCGATGGTCGGGACGCGAACGATCCAGCGGGTGCCGTCCTCGCTGAAGACGTGCAGATGCAGCTCGCTGCCCATCATTTCGTTGACCTCCAGCTTGCACGGGATCGTGTTCGCCGCGGGGCCTGCCGCAAGCTGAATGTGCTCCGGACGTGCGCCGAGCAGGATCTCACGGCTGCCGATGCCCTTTTCTGCGAGCAGCTTCGCCTTTTCGCCGGTGACTTCGATCTTCGCGCCGCACGGCGTGACGAAGTACTTGCCGTTCTCCTTGACGAGGTTGGTCTTGAGGATGTTCATCTTCGGTGCGCCGATGAACTCTGCAACGAACAGGTTGCTGGGCTTCTCGAAGACTTCCATCGGGGTGCCGACCTGCATGATGTAGCCGTCCTTCATGATGACGATGCGATCGCCGAGCGTCATAGCCTCGGTCTGGTCATGCGTAACATAGATGAACGTGGTATCGAGCTTCTGACGGAGCAGGATGATCTCGGCACGCATCTGGTTACGGAGCTTTGCGTCGAGGTTGGAGAGCGGTTCGTCCATCAGGAAGACCTTGGAATCACGAACCATTGCACGGCCGATTGCAACACGCTGACGCTGGCCGCCGGACAGAGCGCGCGGCTTACGGGTCAGGTACTGGGTAATGCCGAGGATTTCCGCCGCATTGGTGACCTTTGCATAGATCACATCCTCCGGGACCTTCTTAAGACGGAGGGAGAACGCGATGTTGTCATAGACCGTCATGTGCGGATACAGCGCGTAGTTCTGGAAGACCATCGCGATGTTGCGGTCCTTCGGCTGCAGGTCGTTGACGACCTCGCCGTCGATCTCTACCGTACCGTCGCTGATCTCTTCGAGGCCCGCGACCATACGGAGCGTAGTGGATTTGCCGCAGCCGGACGGGCCGACGAACACGACGAACTCCTTGTCCTTGATGTCAAGATTGAAGTCGTGTACGGCAACGACGTTGTTATCGTAAATCTTTTTTACGTTTGTAAGTTTTACACTTGCCATATCGGTGTACTCCTTTTCTTCACGTTAGAGTTCGGGCTTAACCCTTGACCGCGCCGCCCGTGACGCCTTCCACATAGTATCTCTGCAGGCACATGAACAGGATCACGACCGGGATCGCAACGACGACGCCGCCCGTACAGAACATGGTGTAGTTCTGGCTGATATTCGTCGAGGTTGAGAGCCAGGATTGGAGACCGACTGCCACGTTCCATGCCTCCGGCGTAATACCGGTGACGTATCTTGCGAATACGAAGTCGCCCCAAGGGCCCATAAACGCAGTCAGAACCGTGTAGATGACGATCGGCTTTGCCAGCGGCAGGATGATCCGGAAGAAGACGCCCGCTCTGGTCGCGCCGTCGACGCGCGCCGCTTCGTCCAGCGATTTCGGGATCGTATCGAAGAAGCCCTTCGATACGTAGTAGCCCATGCCGGACGACGCCACGTAGACGAGGATCAGGCCAGGCATTGCGTTCGCACCTGCAAGTCCGATATCCTTCAAAACCTGATACAGGATGATCATGGAGAGCATGCCGGGGAACATGCCGAGGATCAGCATGAACCGCATCATCGGCTTACGCATCTTGAAGCGGAAGCGCGACAGCGTGTAGGACATGCACAGCACGATGACTGTCTGTACCACCGCCACAACGACGGCGATGATGAAGGTGTTGAGATACCATTTCGGGAACTGCGTCTCGGTGAACAGTCTCACATAGTTGTCAAATCCGAACTTGATCGCCAGACCTTCCTTCAAGGCGGCGTCCGGGTTCGAGAACAGATAACGTGTCATACCGGTCGGCTGCACACGGAAGGACTGTACGACGATGCAGAAGAACGGAACCAGCCAGATGATGCTGACGAGGATCAGGACCACATAGATGACCGTGTTGCTGATTCTGGACATCGTCTTCATGCCCATGTGCTGCTTCATCCCGTCGCCTTCCTGCAATTCCTTGCCCTGCTTGTAGGTGCTGCGGGCAATGAACAGCGCAATGATGCCGATGAAGATACCGAGCAGGCCGAGAAGGATGAAGATGAAGTTGTCCGTCATGTACTTGTGTTGGAAGCTCCACATCGGCACGAACCGATTGACAAACAGGAAGATGCCGCCGCACGTAATGATCACGCCTACAGCCAGCAGAATGATTGCTGCAATCTTATTCTTGTTTTTCATTGGAAGTCCTCCTCATTCTTGACCGAAGGCAGCACGCTGTAAACGATCAACGAAATGACCGATACCACGATGAAGACCAGGATACCGATGACGGAAGCCAGATAGTACTGTGCGCCGTCCTCGCCGAAGCCTTTCTGCGTGATGTTGAACAGCCACGTGATCAGCAAGTCCGTATCACCGGGGTTACCGGCGCCGTTGCTGAGGTTCACGTGCGGGCCGCCGCCCGTCAGCAGGTAGATGACGTTGAAGTTGTTCATGTTGCCCGTAAAGCTGGTGAGCAGGTACGGACCCGTGATGAACAGCATGTACGGAAGCGTGATCTTACTGAACTGCTTCCAGCCGCTCGCACCGTCGATCTTGGCGGATTCGTACAGGTCCGCCGGAATGTTCATCAAGATACCGGTTGCAATCAGCATCAGGTACGGGATGCCGATCCAGATATTGATGATGATGACCATGATACGTGCAAGCGTCGGTTGGCCCCAGAAGTCGATCGCCGTATGGATGATGCCGAGGTCCATCAGGAAGCCGTTGAACAGACCGTTCAACGTGAACATCTTGGAGACGTACAACAGCGAGATGAACTGCGGGATCGCGATCGTCATGATCAGGATGGTTCTCCAGACCTTCTTCAGGTGGATGCCCTTCTTGTTGATCATCATGGCCACGCCGATGCCGAGGAAGTAGTTGGTGAACGTTGCAAAGAATGCCCAGACCAGCGTCCACAGCAGGATGTCGCCGAACGTCGCCGAGTAGTTGACGCCGCCGACGTCCCACGAGAACAGGGTCTTGAAGTTGTCAAGCCCGACCCAGTGGAACAAGCCCGTGTCGCCGCCGTTGTGTCCTGAGCTGTAGTTCGTGAACGCAACCAGGATCATGAAGATAATGGGCAGGACCGTAAAGACCACAATGCCCAGCGTCGGCAGTGCCAGCAGCGTCGTGTGGAACCGATCGTCCACCATCGAGCGCAGGTCCTGCTTGCCGCTCTTCAGCTTCTTGCCGCTCTTTAAGATGCCCTCTGCGATCTTGTTCTGACGGATGTTGACACGCCACGTATAGATGAACGCGATGATGAAGAAGATCGTCAGAACGCCGTAGAGCAGGATCTGGAACGAGTTGTGTTCGCCGGGGATGACCGTTTCGACCTCTCTGAACCTGCCGGGCATGTATTCGACCTTCTCCATGACCTTCTGCGGTCCCAGGGTGCCCAGGGACGGCAGCAGCGAAATGTACTTCGCGCCCATCAGGATCATGTAGCCGATGAATACGATCTCAAACAGCAGGAACAGAATACCTCTCAGGATCTGACCGCGGGCAATGTTGCCGAAGCCCATGACCAGATAAGAGATCTTGGTTTTCCAATCGCCGTGAATGAAGGTCGTAACGATGTCCTTCGCTTCGTTGGCGACGCTGAGACCGAACTTCTTGAAGAACAGACCGATCTTCTTGATGCCGTTCCAGATCGCCTTCGGAATGTTGACCAAAAACCGGATAAACTTGTAGAACAGGCGTTCGCCCTTATCCAACTGCAGGAAGTCCTTATCATCCAGTTTGCCGCAAATATTCAGGCGAGTGACTTCGACGCCCTGTGCCGCCGCTTCCTCCGCCGTATGCTTGTTTCTCTTCTGTCTGCCGAGCAGGCTGAAAACGCCGCCGAGCGCCGTGCAGATGCCGACTGCGGCAAGCAGTGACCCGATCACGACCGGCGAGGTCAGCTTATCCTTCTTTACAAGCCCGTCTTCGGCGGTCTTAACAAGATCTGTTACCCCAAGCTTTTCCGCCGCGGCGAAAATGATTTCCTTATTGTATGTTTCTACCTTAACAAGTCTCGGTTCCCCGTTATCGGTTTCCGTCGCTTCCGGTTCTTCGGATTCCGGCAATTCGGCTTCCTCAAGCTCCGACGCTTCCGCTTCTTCGGCTGCCGCAACTTCTGCGGCGCTCTCCTCGACGTACTCTACCGTCGTACCCAGAGAAAATGCCTTCAAAGCGAGCGCGTTGCGGATAATCATGGGACAGCCGATGCCCAACAGAATTGCGCCGATCACCAACAAGGCTATCGCCGGTGCCAAACTGTGTTTCCTCACTTATACCGCACCTCCTTCTGAATTAAAAGCGGTTGGAGCCGTTTTCGCGGCTCCAACCGAAATCCGTTCGACTCGGATCCGGTAAAGCCCTTATTCGGAACTTTCGGATCAGATCGAATCCTTTATTATGCCGCCGGCTCAAGGGTCAGCGTCATGTTGTTGAGATCGAGCTTGACAATGTAATTGCCGTCCGCTTCAACCTTCAGATTGCCGCCGTCCTGCACGGGTGCGCCGTCTTCACCGGGTCCGAAATTGACAACCCAGTCACCGTTCGCGCGAACCTTGAGTTCTTCATTAGCGTGGAGTTCAAGCGCTTCAGATTCCCAAACGCCAACTTCCGTCTCCGTCATTGCAAAGTCGGTATCCCAGGAGGTGCCGCCGATGCCGCCGATGGCCGCCCAGGTCATCTTCTCGCAGGTCAGAGAAGCTTCTGCCTCATTGAGGACCACGAGGTAGGTGCCGTCTTCCTCAGCAACGAGGTTTGCGCCGCCCGCTTCGCAGTTCGCGCCGTAGTTGAGGTCCCATGCGCCGTCCGCACGGACTTTGAACTCTTCGCCCGCATGGAGCACGACCGGAGCATAGAAGACGCCGTCCTTCTCGAACATCGGGAAGTCGGTATCCCAGTTGGTGCCGCAGATCGCGCCGATCAGCGCCCAGGTGTGGGTTGCGCCGGGTTCGGGTTCGGGTTCCGGCTCAGCAACGACCGCATTGCCGTTTGCATCGAGCAGATCGAGGGTCAGGTTGTTGGTGTCGAGCTTGACGGTGTAGGTGCCGTCTGCCGGGACCTTGATGTTCGCACCGCCTGCTTCGCAGTTCTCGCCGTAGTTGACATCCCAGCTCTTGCCCTGACGGACTTTGAACTCTTCACCTGCGTGGAGCTCAAGCGGTTCGGAAACGAACACGCCAGCTTCGGTCTCATTCATCGGGAAGTCGGTGTCCCAGTTGGTGCCGCAGATCGCGCCGATGACGCCCCATGCGGTCTTCTCTTCCTCTGTCATGGTGAACAGAGCAGCGATCTTGTTGTAGTAGTTGTCCAGAGCTGCCTGGAGGCCCGCTTCGTCGGTTGCCGCCTTGACGTCGTCACCGATGACCTTTGCGATATCCCACCATGCGCCGTGGATCTGGCCCTGCGGACGGGAGTACTCGTTCTGCTTGAGCAGCGCCGCGAGACCCGGATTCGCCTGGACTGCTTCGGAATGCTGTGCATTCAGGTTCGACGGACCCCAGGAAAGCTCATTGAAGCGCTCCATCTGGCGTTCTTCGTCGGTGAGGTACTCAGCGAGCAGCTGGAGTGCGAGGAGGCGGAGCGCATCGCTCTGCGGCTTGACACCCATCAGCTTGCAGCCGTTGAAGGAACCGAGGTGATACTCCTTGCCGTCCACTTCGAAGGAGGGCAGGTCCGTAACGCCCATGTGGTCACCGAGCAGGCCGCTGATGACCTCATAGTTCCAGGTACCGGTCACGACGATCGCAGCATCGCTGTTGAACTCGTCGCCGGAGGAGGAAGAAACATGGAACTTGGAGTCAACCAGCTTCTTCATACCCTTGACAGCGATGAGGCCCTCAGGGCTGTTGAACGTGTCGAGAACGGAGATGAACTCACCGTTGTCGCCCGTAGTCCACTCAGACTTGCAGCCGGTTGCGAAGAACCAGGACGCAATGTACCAAGCAGAGGTGTTGGTCTCGAATGCGAAGTACTTGCCTGCCGCTTCGCAGTCCGCGATCAGCTTTTCAAGAGAATCAACGTCCTCCTCCGGGATGACGGTCTTATCATAGTACATGAAGTAGCCGTTATCGGAGGTCAGCGGGTAAGCATACATCTTGTCGCCCGTGGTTGCAGCTGCAACAACGCCGGGGTCGTTCGCTGCCTTCACGATCGCAGCCGCTTCGTCGTCGAGCACTGCAAGTGCATTGCCCTGAACAAGACGAGCAAACTGGTCCTGCGCGAAGCAGTAGATGTCTGCGCCTGCGGAGACGTCAACCAGCATCTGGTCTGCGCTCGTCGCTTCGGACACGCCGTTGACGGTCGCAACAAACTTGATGCCGAGCTGGTTCGTGTTGTTGAAGTTCTCGATCTGCTTCTTGGTCAGATCAACGGCAGCTTCGCCAACCCAAACAGTAATGTCATACGTGCCTGCCAGCGGGCTGTCAACTGGTTCGCCCTGCGGATTTTCAGCGGGCTTTTCAGTTGCGTCTGCGGGCTTCTCTTCGTCTTTCTTTGCGCCGCAAGCAACGAGTGCAAGGACCATCAAAAGAGCGAGCAGAATTGCCAATGTTCTTTTCATATGTTTCCCTCCTAAGTGAATTTGGTATTTGATACCAGTATGAAAAGATTCCACCAGGGATCGCGGCATTCTCAAAGAGGGTGCTTCGGCCCCACGATGTAACTATAATATACTCACATTTGTCCTCGTTGTCAACCAAATTTTTCGTCATATCTGAAACAAAATCTGTTAGATTTGCAAAAGAATCGCGGATGTCGGTCCGTCGGAGAAGAATCGCCGTTCCGGTCCCTGCGTACATTCATTTTTATGAATACCGGCCATGCAAAATACCGTATAAAAAAACACAGAAAGGACGAAAACCGTCCTTCCCGAAACAGAATTTTCCTCCAAAGATCAGGCTTCGGAATTCAGCAGACCGTCGTCGATCTTGCCCCACGCGCCGCTGCCCGCGCCGCTGCATTTCACCGAGATGCCGACCGTGACCGTCTGGCCGTCTTTGACCTCGATGCCGTGCACCGTCTGCGTGTCCCAGTTGCCATAGGACGTGATCTGCATCGGCGTGCGGCCGACCTCGACGCCGTCAACGAGCGCGTAGCAGTAGATCTCCGTATCGCCCGCGTCGCCGCCCATGATCGAGATCGTGAACGAATATGTGCCCGCCGAAAGCCCCGTGACCTCCTGATACAGCGAGAAGTTGACCGAGTCCTTCGCCGCGCTCCAGAAGTGCATGTGGTACGTTCCGTTCAGCGAGTCGGTGATCTTCTCTTCGACGTAGAGCTGATCCGCCCCGCCGCGGTCCTCAGTCTTCCACGGATCGAGCACGCCGTCCTCGAAGCCGAAGTTCTGCAGGAAGTTGAAGTTGATCATCGAAACGATCGCGCGCGCCGGAAGGCCCTCCGCCGTGCCGACGATCTCATAGGTCTTGACGCCGCCCTTGTACATGGCGTCGATCTCGGCGTCGGTCACATTCCACGCGACCGGGACCGCAACCGTCTCGTTGCTCGTCAGCACCGCGTCGACCGTTTCCGGCAGCTCGATCTTCCCTTTCAGGTCAAAGGCCAGCACCGTATCGGCGATCGCGTCCGCCCGCGGCTCGACCTCGTTGCCGTAGCGCACGAGGTTCCATACCTTCAGCGATTCGAGCGGATTCCCGTCCGGACCGAACATCGCCTGGTTGTCGACCGCGCAGCCGCCGTAATACTTGCCCGCGTCGTCCGGATCGTAGCTGCCGCCGTAGCTGGACGCCCAGCCGGAGCCATAGGTCTCCCACTTCTCATGGTTCGTCTCCCAGTCCTTTGTGCCGACCGTGATCCACGTGCCCTCCCAGTAGACGACGCCGATGCCGTTCTTGACGTGTGCGACCGTGTCGATGACGTTGCGCACATGGTTCGCCTGTCCCTGCACCGTAAACGGATAGTCCTTGATGATGTTCGCGGATTCGTCCGAGATCGTGTTGCCCGAAAAGTCGGTGTCGACGCCGGTGTAGGCGTAGGAGGTCTCCATGACCATGACCTTCTTGCCGTACGTCTCGGCGATGCCGTTCAGCACGTTCGCAAGGTTTTCGAGCGTGCCGTGCCAATACGGATAATAGGAAGAAGCAAGCACGTCGTAGTCGACCTCGAACGCTTCGAGCTTCTTTGCAAAGCCGTCGTATGCGCCCGCCCGCTCCGGGTTCGCCAGATGGATCGCGATCAGCGCATCCGGGCAGACCTCGCGCACGGCCTTGCCGCCCGCGTTCATCAGCCTTGCGATGTTCTCAAAATTCTTCTCGCCGCACAGCGCGCCGTTCGTTTCGTTGCCGAGCTGCACCATGCCGACGGCGACGCCCGCATCCTTCATCTGCATCAGCGCGTCCCTGGTGAACGCGTACAGCGCATCGGCCTTCGTTCGTACGTCCATATCCTTCCACGCGAGCGGGACCATCTGCTTTCCGGGGTCCGCCCAGAAGTCGGAATAGTGGAAGTCCACGATCAGCTGCATGCCGTACTTCGTTGCGCGCTCGCCGATCTGAATCGCCTTCTCGACGTCGTTGTTTCCGCCGCCGTAGCCGTGGCCGTCCTTGTCATACGGATGGTTCCACACGCGTACGCGAATGTGCGTGATCCCGTTCTCCGCAAGCGTTTTGAACACGTCCTGCTCCTCGCCCGCGAAATTATAATACTTCACGCCGCTCTGCTCCTCGGCAATGACCGAGGATGCGTCCATTCCCATGATAAAGTCGTCCGGCAGGTCCTCGACCTTTCGGACATACAGCGAGCTTCCCTCGATCTTTTGGGTCGGGATCACGCTCTCGCTCCCGCCCTGTTTGCCCGCGCATCCAATCAGCATTGCCGCCGCCAGCAGCAAGATCATCCACCTCTTTTGCATTGTTTTCCTCCTTTTATCGCAGTGTCAGCAGTCTCTTCGCGACCGGGATCGCGGCGTCGTCCGCCGAGTCGTTCCATGCACCGAGATGCAGGGAATCCTTGTTGAAGCACAGATAGCAGCGCACGTCCTCATAATAGGTCAGCCAGTCGCCCGCGACGGCGAACCCTTCCGCAGGATCGGAGATCAGGATGCCGTATGCCTTTCCGTCCGCCTCCCAGAACGTCTCGTTCGGAAACGCGCTCTTGTCGATCGGCGCGAACGACGCGTGATACTGCTCCATGTTCGGCTCCGGGATCAGGTACAGATCGCCCTTCAGCACCTCCCGCGGGTCGAACAGCTCGCCTTCAAAGGTGGCCGATTCGATAAACCGGACAGCCTCCGGCGTCTCCTCCTCCAGCCAGATCGACAGGTTGTGGCTGTCGATCGACGGCAGCTGCGCGTACAGCACGACCTTCTTCTTTGCGGGCGCGGCGAACAGCAGCGTGAAGATCCACGACCAGACGATCACGGACATCAGCGCCCAGAGCACATAGCGGTGCCAGTTTCGCAGAACACTCTTAATCATCGCCGTTCACCCCGTATGCGACCACAAAATCGTACGACGCCTCAACCTCGCCGTCGAATGCGTCGGGCAGCCGGCCGGAAAGCGCCTCGCTGATCATCAGCGTCGTTTCACGTTCCTCGCTCTTCACGCGGACCTTGCGCACGCGGATGCCCTTGCGCACACGATAGACCTCGTCGGTCTTTTCGATGCGGCCGCAAAAGAGCTCGCGCTCGCCCTCCGCAAGCATTTCCCGGTGCCGGATGGCCGCCTTCGCGTCGCCGTACGCCGTGTGCGACAGAAAGATGACGATCCATCCCGCCAGGATGGAGGTGCAGACCGTCAGCGGCAGCATTACGGTCAGATTCTTCCGTTTTGTGAACACGCAGAACAGCACGCAGGCCAAAAGCCCCGCCGCCGCGACCGCGATCATGGCGATCCCGGCCCGCTTTTTGCGTGCGCGTTCCCGTTCCAGTTCTGTTTCCAGATATAATTCGATGTGTTTCATACGATGCAGTATACCATATCCCGCGGAAAATGAAAAGCGAATCCTTGACAAATGTGTAAAAAAAATATACGATAATATGGATATCAGATGGGAGGTACAGACCATGAAAGTATATCTGAAGACCGTCTCCGCGCTGCTGCTGGCGCTGCTGCTTCTGCTTTGCATCGGCTGCGGCAAGAAGGACGAAGCGCCCGCCGAAACGTCCGCGCCCGAACCGGCCGAGACCGAAGCGCCTGTCGCGGAGGAAACGCCGGAGCCCGCGCCCGTCATCAAGGAGGAGGTCGCGATCACCGATGCGAACCTCATGGGCTCGGTCCCCGCGCCGGACAATGCACGCGTATTCTATGAGATCTTCCCCGGCTCGTTCTCCGACTCGAACGGCGACGGCGTCGGCGATCTCCGCGGCCTCATCAACCGCTTCGATTATCTGAACGACGGCGATCCGGATTCGGGTAAATCGCTCGGCATCGAGGGCATATGGCTGACGCCGATCTATTCCTCCAACACCTACCACAAGTACGACGTCATCGACTACTATGCGGTCGATAAGGCCTTCGGTACGCAGGAGGATCTGGACGATCTCATCAAGATCTGCCATGAGCGCGACGTCAAGCTGATCCTCGACCTGCCGATCAACCACACGGCGCGCGGATGCGAATGGTTCAAGGCCTTTACCAAGGCGCATCGCAACGAGGACCCGACCGATCCGTATTACGATTTCTATTCCTACTACCGCAAGGGCGAATCCGCGCCCGCCGGCCGCACGTTCTCGGCGCTGTCCGGCACGGACATCTTCTATGAGTGCAACTTCGACGGCGGCATGCCGGAGCTCAATTTCGACAACCCTGCCGTGCGCGAGGAATGCCTGAAGATCGCGCGCTTCTATCTCGACCGCGGCGTTGACGGCTTCCGCTTCGACGCGGCGAAGTATGTGTACTTCGGCGATCACAACGCAAGCGTCGCCTACTGGCAGGAGTACCTTGACACGCTGCGCGCCGAATATCCCGACATGTACACGGTCGGCGAGGTCTGGGACGGCGACGGCATTGTTGCGCGCTACTACCCCGCCACCAACTGCTTCAATTTCACGACTTCGCAGGCGGAGGGCCTGTTCTCCGTTGCGGCAAAGGCCGGTAACGTCGGCAAGCTGACGCAGTACGTCGAGCAGTATCTGCAGTCGATCAAGGGCACGAACCCGGACGCGATGTTCGTTCCGTTCATCGCCAACCACGACAACGACCGCGCCGCGGGCTTCCTGTCCGTCGATTCCGGCAACATGCAGATGGCGGCGAACCTCTACATCCTCGGCCCCGGCTCCCCGTTCATCTATTACGGCGAAGAACTCGGCATGCGCGGCTCACGCGGCGGTGCCAATACCGACGCCAACCGCCGTCTCGCGATGGCCTGGGGCGACGGCGACACCGTCAAGGACCCGACCGGCGCAACCTACAAGAATCAGATCGAGGAAGGCGCCGCGCAGCAAAAAGGCGATCCGAACAGCCTCTATAACTATTATAAGAAGCTGATCATGATCCGCAAAGCCAACCCGGCGATCGCGCGCGGCGAGTATAAATCCGTCTCCGTGAAGGGTACCAACGTCGGCGGCTTCACCGCGACCCTTGATGGCAAGACCGTGCTCGTGCTGCACAACACGACCAAGACCCCGCAGACGATCGACGTCTCGCAGTTCGGCAGCTTCACGGAGCTGCGCGCGTTCATCGGTCTCGGCGACGCGTCGCTCTCCGGAACGACGCTGACGCTCGGCGGGCAAACCAGCGTCGTGCTCAGCTGACGATTCTTCAAAATAATGGGGCCGTTCAAAAGCGTTTTTGAACGGCCCCAATGAATTCTCGCTTCGCTCCGTAAATTGTCCAAAGGACATGAATTGCGCCTGATCGGCGCATGAATTAACGGTATACACCGTCATGAAGGAAGATTATCCGTACGGAAAATCAATACTCATGATACCGCAGGTATCCAGGGCGACGCGCGATGGTACGCGCGGGAAGCGCGCGATCTACCGCCGTAATGGAGCGAAGCGAAATGGAGCTTGTGGAAGCGTGCGACGGCACCGCTGTAACGAAGCGCAGCGAAGTGGATTCACGGCGAACGCCAATTCATGCCGAAGGCAATTCATGCGGCACAGCCGCAATTCATAGGGGATGTTCAGAAATGCGGATCTGTTTCTGAACATCCCCTTGTTTGTTATTTCACGCCTGTGTCGGCGCGGGCGGTTCGGCGGTTTGCAAAACGGCCTCCGATGCAGGCGCCGCTTCCGGCACGGCGGTCTCTGCCGGTGCGGACGGCGTCTTTTCCGCAAGGGTCGGTTCCGGTGTGGGCTTCGATGCGGACGCGGCGCACGCGGTCAGCAGCAGGGCAAGCAAAAACAGGATGATTCGTTTCATGGAAGATGGTTCCTTTCCTCAATTCAGCTTCCATGATACGCCCCGAATTCGTCCGAAATGTCACAAAACTGTGAGCGAGATGTAATAGAAATGTAATATCTCTTCCGGCACACGAAAAAGGACGGCCCTATCCGGACCGTGCTGCAGCGTGTCTAAAAGCCTTTTGACATGGCTTTTCAGGCTGTTGGGAAGGGAGGCAGAATTCGCGTTTTCACGACAGAGCTATACTAACGTATGCGACGGAAGATGGCGACGCGCGATTCGACGCGCGACGGCACCGCTGTAACGAAGCGTAGCGGAGTGGTTAAGAAAACGCGGATAGTTTGCGGCGAAATCATGAAAAGAAAAGGCGTTTTGCGCCTTTTCCTCCGATAAGTATTTCTTTAACAAAGCTTCGCCGCAAACGGTCTGACCTCTTCTACGACAGCCTGAAAGGACGGCCCTATCCGGACCGTCCAGTTCGTTTCTCTGTGTTACATTCTCTCCGGGACCTTGGCGTTGACCGCCGCGATCAACTCTTTGACCTTCGCCTCGACCGCTTCGGCCGCGCCGTCGATCGCGACGTCCTCGCGGAAGGACTTGTCGCGCGCGGCCAGCTCGAACGCGTTCCTCGCAAGCGTCTTGGGCGAAACGACCACGCGCACCGGCGCGGAAAGCAGGTCCGCATCGGAGAACATGACGCCCGCGGAGACGGGACGATCGTCGTACAGCACCTCGACGCCCGCGGCTCCGAGCTCCCGGTACAGCTTGTCGGCCGCCGCGCGCACGTTCGGATCGTCAATGCGCAAGGCGCAGATCTCGACCTGCCACGGCGCGATCGTGATCGGCCAGAGCGGGCCGTAGTCGTCGTGACGCGCTTCGCACACAGACGCGATCAGCCGTCCGACGCCGATGCCGTAGCAGCCCATGATCGGGTTCTTGCGCTCGCCGTTTTCCGCGTCGTAGGTCATTCCCATCGCCTCGGTGTAGCGCTTGCCGAGCTGGAAGATGTTGCCGACCTCGATGCCGCGCCGCACGTTCAGGCTGTGCCGGCGGCAGTTCGGGCAGATCCCGCCCTCGACGGCCTTGGAAAGATCGAGATATTCGGTCGTTTCGGGCAGATCGCGCGTCGGCGTAAAGCCGGTCAGGTGGTATTCTGCCTTGTTCGCGCCGCACACGAGGTTCGTCGCACCGTAAAGGGAACGGTCGAACAGCACCGTCGCGCCGGTTTCGAGGCCGACCGGACCGATGTTGCCCGCCGCCAGGTTCGCGTTTTCAATGTCGACCGCCGGATGGATCTCGGCCTTCAGGTAGTTTGTCAGCTTGGTCTCGTTGACCTCCTTATCGCCGCGCACGAAGATCAGCACGTACGAATCGTCCGCGTTGCGCTGATAGACGACCGCCTTGCAGGACTTTTCATCCGGCATGTGCAGCATCTCGCCGACCTCTGCGATCGTCTTGGCTTCGCCGGTGAACACTTCGGTCAGCGGTTCAAGCGTTTCGTCGGCGACGTTCTCGGTGATCGCGTCGCAGGCCTCCATGTTTGCACGGAAACCGCACTCCGGGCAGATCACGATGGAATCCTCGCCGATGTCGGTAAGCAGCATGAACTCGTGGCTGATCTTGCCGCCCATCATGCCGGAATCCGACTTGACCGCAATGACCTCCGGCACGCCCGCGCGGGCATAGATGCGCTCATACGCGCGGTAGCAGCGCTCGTAGTACGCTTCGAGGTCCTCCTGCGTGGTATGGAACGAATACGCGTCCTTCATCGTGAACTCGCGCACGCGGATGAGTCCGCCCCTTGCGCGCGGTTCATCGCGGAACTTCGTCTGGATCTGGTAGATCATGAACGGGTACTTCTGATACGTGCCCGCCACGTTCATCGCCATCTGCACCGCGGCCTCCTCGTGCGTCATGCCGAGGACCATATCCGCGCCGCCGCGATCCTTGAACCGCAGAAGCTCTTTGCCGATCGACTCGAACCGGCCGGACTGCTGCCACAGCGTTGCGGGCATAACGACCGGGAACAGGACCTCCTGTCCGTCGATCGCGTCCATCTCCTCGCGCAAGATCTGTTCGATCTTGTTCTGGATCCGTTTCGCCGGCATGAACAGCGAATAGATGCCGTTGCCGACCTGCTTCATATAGCCGCCGCGCGTCATCAGATTCTGGCTCTCGATGTCAAACGCACGCTCCTTAAAGCGTTCGCCCAAAATGTTCTTGACCTTCATATTCTCCTCCAACGATCGTTATCCGGCTGCTTCGCCGGTTTTCTTATATTCTTGCAGGCGGATGCGATCCGCCCCCGCAAATCCCGTAAACGCGTTTATTCGTCCTTATGATACATCCAGTAGATCGCGCCGTCCGACACGACCATGCCAAGGCTTTCCTGCAGCTTTCTCGATGCGATATTGTGCGTGTAGATCTGCCCGTACGGCGTCCATCCGCGGCTGATCGCAAGGTTATGCAGCGTGATCTCCAGCGCCGACCCGATGCCGAGCCGCCGGAACTTCGGCAGCACCTCCAGCATGCCGCCGGAGCCGTCGCCGTGAAACCCGATGAAGCCCGCAAGCTCACCGTCCCGATACGCGGCGAGCACGTCGCCCCGTTCGATGCGTTCCCGATAGCGTTCCGGGTCGCCGTCCGGATCGTAGACCGACAGCAGCAGCTTTAGCTCCTCCGGAGGGAACGGTTTGATCTCGCACACGTCCGGGACCGGGATCGGTTCCGTGCCGGGGTAATACGCCTGCCAGCACGCCGACGCGTGGTTGATCTCCGGAAACGTGCGAAACACCGCCTCCTTCGAGGCCTCGTTGTGCGTCACGAATACGCGGCAGCCCTCCGGCGTCGCCTGCAGTGCTTTGATGCCCGCCTCGACCGTGTCCGAGACCAGCAGACAGAACCGGTCCATCTTGCACAGAAGCACCGCGTCCGGTCCGGCGTACAGGATCTTTGCGTTTTTGCGCCGGATCCCCTCGATCATGTCGATGCGAAGCGGCCGGTCCTGTTCGAGATACGCAAGAATCTCCTGCTCGTTCATGAAGTCACGCCCTCCAAATCCTTTGAAAAATGCTGGTAGTCCTGCTCCTTGTCAAAATGCCCGCCCCAGTTCCAGCCGCGCTCCGTAAAGAGCCGGTAGCAGAGATCGTTCTCGTCGATCATGCCGGGTCGCATATCGCTGCGGTCGAGATACGGCGCGCCTTCCGCAGGCGAAAAGCTGCCGTTTTTCTGCACATACGGGTTCTCGACCGGGTTCAGGTCGATCGCCGCGCCGTAGCTGTGCCGCGAGAACACCCGCGACCCGCTCACGCGTCTGCAGCAGAACGCCGACGTATTGTCCGCCGCCATGGACCGTTCGTCGTTGAACGGCTCGCCGAAGTCGTCGACCAGCCGTACCGAGCGCAGCGGATAGCGCGCATCGAAGAGCGTCTCGAAGATCTCCATGACCTCGTCCGCGACCAGCCGGTGCACCAGAAGCTCGCCCTCGTGCGTCTCGCCGTCGAAATCGACGTGCAGGATATGCACGTAGCGCAAATCGTCCATGGCAACCGGGCAGTCCTTCGGATCGACCGGAAAGCTCGTACCGATAATGCGCATTTGGAGCGCCTCGGTCGGCGGGCAGTACCAGAACGCCGGATTCGTTTCGGATTCCGTCACGGCCTCGCCGCGGTACGGGTCCGGCGTCGGCGTGGGTTCCGGCGTCGGCGCGTCGGTCGGTTCCGGCGTCGGCGCAAGCGTCGGCAGCGGCGCGGGCGGTTCCGTGCTTGCCGCCGCGATCACATCCTCCTCAACCGGCGCTGCGGTCACGACCGGCGTCGGCGCCGCGGTCTCCTTCGGCGGCTCCGGTGCGGGTGCGTCGGCCGCGCAGCCGAGCAGAAGCAATGCAAAAACAAACGGCAGAATGCGTCTCATAAAGATGAGTATACCGCACTTTGCCGTTCTTGTACAGAGCTTTCTTTTGGTTTTTCGCGCTATTTCTGCTCCAGCTTCCGAAGCTGCTGTTTTGCGATGCGCTCGCGCCGCCGCTGTCCGCTGACGACCACGTAGACCATCATGATGATCGTGATGACGTAGGGGATGGCGTTGACAAGATATGCATACGGCAGGTCGGATTGAATAATGACCTTCAGCTGATCGCCGAGCGCGTCGAAGAAGCCGAACATCAGCGCGGCAAGGAAGACCTTGACCGGATTCGCGCCGCCGAAGATGACGCAGGCGAACGCGATATAGCCGCGGGAATCGCTCATGTTCTCGACAAACGTACAGTTCAGCTTGCCGAGCGACAGCGACGCGCCTGCAAGGCCGCAGAACACGCCGCACAGGATCGAAGCGATCCACTTCATGCGCTCGGGGTTCTTGCCCGCGGTGCGCAGCGTATCGGGCGATTCGCCGGACGCGCGGATCCAGAAGCCCATGGGCGTGCGATACACGAACAGCCACATCACGATGACCAAAAGCCAAGTGATGTATACGAATGCGGTATGCCCGCTGAACACGTCCCCGAGGAACGGAACCTCCTTGATCAACGGGACGTTGATGTTATGAAAATACGCGTTTTGCATTGCGGGGATCGTCATGTCGATGCGGATGCCATCCAAGCCGAACCATGCATCGGCAAGGTAGCCCGTAAGGCCCAGCGCAAGCGTGTTCAGTGCGCAGCCGATGATGAATTCATCGGAGCGAAGCTTAACGGTGAACAATGCAAAGAACAGGCCGATCAATACGCCCAGAAAGATTACGGCAAGAACGCCGAGCAGCGCGCTCTTCGCGATCGCAGCCACCGCGGCGGCAACGAACGCGCCCATCAGGATCATGCCGTCCATACCGATGTTCATGATGCCCGCATGCTCGGTCAGAAGTCCGCCCAATGCAGCGAGCGCGACGGGCGTTGCGCTGGAAAGCATAAAATGCAGCGTACTGGACGCCGTGGTCCAAAAGCTCGGTCCGCTGTTATTCATTTGCGACGCCCCCTTCCCTGCGCGCGGCGACATCCCGTTCGGCGGCACGGCGCTGTCTTGCTTTTTGAATCGATGCGCGGATTCCCGTCTGCGCTGCCATGCAGAATATGACGGTCGCCTGCATGACCCAGTAAATCTGGATCGTGACGCCGGCGTTCTGCATGCCTCTTGCGCCGGATTTCAGGATCGCAAAGATGATCGAAATGATGATCGTCGGCACCGGTTGGTATTGCGCGATCATCGCAACCATCAATCCTTCAAAGTAGTATTCGTTCGATACCTTCGAGGAAATGAACGCATATTCCGCGCCGTACACGCGGAACATGCCGACAAGACCGCACATCATGCCGGATACGATCATCGCGATGATCACGATCCTGTCCGTTTTCAAGCCTGCAAAGCGCGCAAACCGCGGATTGTCGCCGATCAGCCGCATCTCAAACCCCTTGCTCGTTTTCTGCAGGATGTACCATACGAAGAACGTGACGAGCGCGGAAGCAAAGATCGCGGTCGACAGCTTTGAACCGCGGATCAGCGTCGCAAACCGAAACTCCTTGACGTCGATCCCCTCGTTCTGCGACATGTTTTTCCATACGCTCGACGAGAAAAACGAGCATATCAGCGCCGCAACGGAGTTCAGCATGATCGTGGTAATGACCTCGTTGACCTTCAGCTTGACCTTCAGGATGCCCGGAATGAATGCATAAAGCCCACCGGTCGCCATCGCCGCAAGCGCCGCGCACGGAATCACAAGCCACATGGACATGCCGGACATCTGCGATCCGACATACGCTGCTACAAGACCTCCGAGCAGCAGCTGGCCCTCGCCGCCGACGTTGAAGATGCCGACGCGGCTGCCCACAACGCATGCAAGTCCGCACAGACACAGCACCATCGCATATTCGAGCATATCGCCGAAATGACGAAGCGAGGAAAACGGATAGACGATCAGCCCGCGATACGCGGCGATCGGGTTGTGCCCCGCCGCGACCAGGATAATCGCATCGATCAGAAGTGCCACAAAGATACTGATGATGACCGCGACGATATAGCTGAGGTTCAGACGCCGCCGGATCCATGCAAATGCCTGCTTCATGCCTTCGCCCCCTCTCCGGTGCCGGTCATATAGAGACCGATCTCCTCCTTTGTGATTGCGTCCGCCTTGAATTCGCCGGTGATTTTGCCCTCATACAGCGTGATGATGCGGTCCGACAGGCGAAAGACCTCGTCGAGGTCGGCGGAGCTCAGAAGGATTGCCGCGCCGTCGTTGCGCTTTTCGATGATGCGCGTGTGGAAGAACTCCATCGCGCCGATGTCCACGCCGCGCGTCGGCTGCGAAATCACCAGCACCGGCGTATCGAAGCTGAATTCACGCGCGACGACGACCTTCTGCATGTTGCCGCCGGACATGGACCCGACCTCGGTATGGATGCCCGCGCCGCGGATGTCAAACTTCTTGTACAGCTCGGATGCGTAGCGTTCGACGGTCGACCGTCTCTGGTGGAAGCCGAACAGGTTGAAGCGTTTTTCCTTCTGCCGCCCGACCAGCAGGTTGTCCGTGACCGACGCGACCTTGTCGACGCCGGTGGAGAGCCGGTCCTCCGGCACGTGCGAAAGGCCCATTGCGCGGATCTCGCCGGGTGTTTTGCCCGTCGCGTCGTTGCCGCAGACGGTCACGCGGCCGCGGTTGATCTTGCGCATGCCGGTGATCGCCTCCAATAGCTCGCTCTGGCCGTTGCCCTCGATCGCTGCAATGCCCAAAACCTCGCCCCTTCGGACCGAAAGCGACACGCCGCGCACCGCGGGCAGACCGCGGTTGTCCGCAACGAACAGGTCGTCGACCTTGATCGCGACCTCGCCGGGATCGCCGGTCTTTTCGAGGTGATCGAACAGCACGGGCCGCCCGACCATCATGGACGCCAGCTTCCTTTCATCGACGTCGCAGGTATTCTCGACGCCGATCAGCTTGCCCTGCCGCATGACGCCGACACGATCGGAGATCGCCATGACCTCGTACAGCTTGTGCGTGATGATGATGACGGTCATCTGCTTCTCGCGCACGATGCGGCGGATGACCTCAAAGAGCTCGTCCGTCTCCTGCGGGGTCAGAACCGCCGTCGGCTCGTCAAGGATCAGGATGTCTGCGCCGCGGTAGAGCGTTTTCAGAATCTCCACGCGCTGCTGTAAGCCCACGGAGATATCGCGCACCTCGGCGGACGGGTCGACCTCGAGCCCGTATTCTTCGATCAGCTCACGGGTCAGCCGCTCGGCCTTTTTGTTGTCAAACAGCACTTTGCCCTTTTTCGGCTCGCGGCCCAGCGCAATGTTCTGTGCCACGGTGAACGACGGGACCAGCATGAAGTGCTGATGCACCATGCCGATGCCGCGGTTGATCGCCGCCTTTGGCGAAAACTCCGTGACCTTTTCCCCGCGCACGTACAGGCTTCCGGCCGTCGGCGTATTGATGCCGTACAGGATGTTCATCAGCGTCGACTTGCCCGCGCCGTTCTCGCCGACCAGCGCAAAGACCTCGCCGTTACGGATCGACAGCGAGATGTCGTCGTTTGCGAGCACCCCCGGAAACTCCATGGAAATGTGTTCAAACCGGATCTCGTCCGTCAAGATATCACTCTCCTCCGTTCAATCATGCCGTCAGGCATATCGTGTCTGCACGATATGGCGTCGGCCTTCGCCGACGCCGCACACAAGCCGAAAGCTGCCCCAAAGGGACAGCTTCCGTGCGTCAAATCCTCAGTTTCTGGTGGTGTCGACCTTGATCTCGCCGGAGACGATCTTCGCCTGCAGCTCCTCGACCGCCGCCTTGATATCGTCCGGGACCTGCTGGGTCGCGCCCGCTTCGCCGTAGCCGATGCCGACATAGCCGTTGGACATATCCGCTACCCAAGTGGTTCCCCAAAGCGACTTGTCGCCCGAAAGATACTTTGCGACAGCATCATAGATCGAATTGCCGACCTCCTTCTTCATCGAGCAGATGATGACGGCGTCGTTGATGTACTTCTGATCGGAGTCGACGCCGATCGCATAGAAGCCGCCCTCCTGCGCCGCTTCGAACACACCGTCGCCGGCCTTCGACGCGATCTGGAAGATGACGTCCGCGCCGCGGTCGTGCAGAATCTTCGCGCAGTCCTTGCCCTTCGCCGGATCATCGTAGGTGTTGGTATAGTTGACCTCGACCTTGGTCGCCTCATTGAAGTATGCCGCGCCCTGCTTGTAGCCCACGATGAAGTCGTTGATCGTCATGTTGTCCTCACCGCCGACCGCGCCGACCGTGCCGGTCTTGCTCATCGCCGCCGCAATGTAGCCCGCAAGGAACGAGCCCTCGTTCTGCGCATAGGTGATGTTCAACACGTTTTTGACGGGTGTTTCCGTCGCGTTGTCGATCCAGATAAAGCTGACATTCGGATACTCCGGCGCAATGTCTGCGATGTCATAGAACTCCCAGCCGACGCATACGACGATGTTCGCCGCATCCGCCGCATCGCGCATCTGCACGTCATGGTTCTCGTTGTTGCACTCGATATACTTGACGTTGAGATTCTCAAAATCCTTGGCAAGGCGTTCGCCGCCGGCCTTGGACGAATCGTAGAACGAACGGTCGCCGAACGTGCCGGCAACGACGATCGTGACGGTGAGCTTGTCGGTTGCGGGCGGGGGTGTCGTTTCCCCTGCGGGCGTCGCTTCACCTGCGGGCGTCGCTTCGCCTGCGGGCGCTTCGGGCTTATCCGTCTTCGTGCAGGCCGCAAAGCAGCCGACCAGAAGCAGCATTGCCAGCATCATTGCAAAATACTTTTTCATTCTCATTTCCTCCTAAAGTTGCCCTTTTCGGGTACTTTATCAGTATAATACGAAATGCCGTTTTTTTCAACCCGCATTTTGAAAAACGGCTGCCCCGCGCGCGGCGGAACAGCCGGATTTCAAAGGATCGGACGTCAGTGATTTGCCGCCTTCGCTTCCGCGGGGATCTCGATCGGCGGAACCTCGTTGAACTGCGAATAGATCGCTTCGCTGACGATCGTTGCATTCCTGATCTCCACCCGCACGTTCGCACCGCTGCTTTGCATCTGGGCCTCCATGAGCTTTTGGAGCAGCGTCGTCATGGCCCTGCTCATGTCCGTGCGGAAGCGGACGAGATAGCCCGTCTCGCTGTCGATGTTCGCCTCGAAGGGGATGTCGTCCAGCGTGCCCATCAGCGCCTCAAGCTCACGCTCGGTCATGCTGTTGATCGATTCGTCGATCGCACCGGCCGTGAACTTCACGAACGCGCCCGACAGCGTTCCGGTATACAGGTCCGTTTCGCGTCCGTTGACGGTCGCCGTGCCGGCATACTGCGCGTCCTTGATGTTGTCCTTCCAGACGCGCGTCATGTACGCCGGATCGTTCATGTTGTTGTAGGTCGCCGCGCCCTGCGCCGTCTCCGTCCATGTTTTGCCGCCGTCGGCGCTCGTGTAGGTCAGATATGCGTCGTCGGCCTGCTCCGTGTAGGAGATCGTATCGACCGACTGACCCAACATGGTCGTCGTGCCTTCCACCCGCGCCGTGTTCGATTCGCGGTCTCCGTCCGAATGCATGTCGGTGGAAAGCGTGATCGTCTGTGTATAGCTCGTGCCGGGAATGCTGACCGTATAGTCCATCTCCATCCGGATGTCCGCATGCGACGAAGCGGCAAGCTGATTCTTCCCGATCGCCGCGGCGAGCCGGTCGTACGCGTCGGCGGGCGAAGCGGGCTGCTCCGCCGTCTGCGCGGGCGCGGCCGTTGCTTCGGTCTGTTCCGCCGTCTGCGCGGGCGCGGCCGTTGTTTCGGACACGGGCTTGTCGGCCTTGTCGGTCTTGTCGGACCCGGCGCACGCGATCAGGCAGCCGAGCATCATCAGAATTGCAAGCAATGCTGCAAGATATTTTTTCATCTTTTTTCCTCCGTGATCCGCCCTGTTCGGGCTTTTCAAACAGTATACCGCAAACCGGCGCTTTTTTCAACCTCCGCGCACATGAACCGCAGACGGATCGGACACAATACCCATAGAAACCAAAAAGGAGGTACGACGATGGAACACAATTACGATCAGAGCATCGGCTGCGAGGTAAAGAGCTGCCGGTTCAACGAGCGCGGCGCGCACTGCTCGCTGTCAAAGATCTGCGTCCGCCCCGCGCACAACACCGCGACCGGCCGCGAAAACGAAAGCCTTTGCGGATCCTACGAGCACAAAGACTGGTGACGGCTGCCGCAAAGGAGACCATGCGCGGCGAGGATTGATCAAAAACATTTGTCGGAGGAAAAGGCGCGAAACGCCTTTTCTTTTCCTTACCGGAAGAACCGCAGAAGGTCCGTTCTGCCTTATCGTTTCTCCGGCGGGAGACAGGTCAAGAACGCGGTGGGGATGGATTGGCTGCCGTCGTGCCGGACGAACGCTCCGACGCCCTCGCCCGCGACGTCGGCGGCGTACACGCGCATATGCCATTCGATGTGCGTGAAGATGTGCTTTGCGGAATAGCTTGTGATCTCACCCGTCGGGTGC
>CAKJYC010000017.1 GCA_918244965.1 Clostridiales bacterium
CCGTTCCTCTATGGTAAGATGTTTGTAGTTCATATGTCTCTCTCCTTTGTAGTTTTGTTGGCAAACTTATTCTACCAGAGATTCATATGAACTTCTATTTTTTCTTTCCTTACTGTTGCACTTGATAGTATAATTCATCGCGGACAAGAGATGCTCGTTTTTCTCAAAAGAGCATGCAGATCCCGGCAAGCGCGGCGGCGACGAACGGAAAGACGAGGATGCGGACGATCTGCCCTTTGCGGTTGAAGCCAAACGCATGATAGCCCGCACAGCCCTCGGTTTCCGGATAGAAATGCTGGAAGAAGTGCGATTTGGTCAGCAGCAGCCAGTCGAGACAGACGATGTCGAACGCCTTCCAGAGATACAGCATGACGAGGAAACGCACGAAGAACTGCCAGAACGAGAAGCCGTTTTCGATCCCGTTCCGGCCGCCGTAGACGAACGTGCCGATCGCAAGGAGCAGGCACAGGATCGCGAGCTTCCAGCCGAGTACGTGCTGACCGGGGAACCGCTGCGGATGGTCCTTCGCCGCCGCCTGAATGTCCTTCGGCGCGGTCGTAAAGAGTTTTTTGTTCTGGATCAGTCCGACGGCGGCGCAGAGCGCGCCGAAGATCGAAGCGATCAGGATCAGCGAAAGCAAAAGCGTCAGCAGCATAGGCGCCTCACTTCTTCGCAAGCACTGTGATCCACGGCTTTTTCGGGTATCGGTCGACCGTCACGCGCGAAAACCCCGCCGCCTTCAACGCCGTCGAGAGTTCCTCGGCCGTATGGCATTTCATGCCGTCGATGATCTTCTCAAACTTCCGTCCGGTCTCGTCCGTGCCGTCGGATTCGTTGCAGATGAGAAACGTCCCGCCGGGCTTCAGCACGCGGCAGACCTCCGTAAAGCAGACGGTCAGCCCCGGCCAGAAGTAGACCGTTTCAAATGCGGTCGCAAGCGCGAACGATGCGTCCGCAAGCGGGAGCGCCCTGACGTCGCCCTGCAGCACGACGCAGCGGCCCGCGGCGATCAGATCCCGGTTATACGCCTTCGTTTTTTCGACCGACAGCGCCGAATAGTCGACCGCAGTGAGCCTTGCGTCCGGATACCGCTTCAAAAGCGCGTTTGCGTTCCGTCCTCCGCCGCAGCCGAGTTCAACGATGCTGTCGGGCGACATGCGGTCCAGATGCCCCATGCCCCAGTCTGCGAGCTTTGCGTGACCGCCGTTCATGCCGCCGATCATCAGCCTGCCCAAAAAGCCCTCAGGCTTTCTCGTTTGATTCACATACGTTTTGAACAATCCCATTTTACGATCCTTACTTTTTGTACCCGCAGTCGCAGTACGGTCCGCCGGACGCAAGCGTGTACTCGCGCACGAACGCGTCCGCGCCGCCGAGCGCGCTCATCGTGTAGTCGAGGCGGCACATGGCGGGAATATAGGCGGCAAGTCCCAGCTCGCCCATCAGCGTGCAGATGCCGCACTTCGTGAACCGCGCCTCATAGCCCGAACCGTCCGCGTACGGCAGAAGGTCCATGTTCCACGAATAGCGGTTGCGGTCGGCGGCCTTCATGGCCGCAGTCCTTTGCATGGACGCGATATCCGATCTCGTGAATTTGCGCCTGCCGCTGCGTCTGCAAAACCATTTCATGGCGGCAGTCGTCATGGATTCGCGATAGTAGTCGGTCATCCGATCGAGCGACGGCCGTTCCCCCATCTCAAGGCAGAACGACGCGAACAGGGCGCAGTTCACGATATTGACAACAAACCGGTCGCCCTTCTCAAAGCGCGGCAAACCCCCGATGATCTCCCTGTATCTCGGTTTCGCGCGTCCTGCGACGTTCGCCGCCGCGCGCCGGTCCATGCCGAGCACGTCGGTCAGATTCCTTTGAAACGATCGGCGAAAGAGCATCCGCATACCTGCGGGAAGTCCGAAATACTGCATAGCTCACTCCGTAAAGTCCATCCGGACGATCTGCATCTTCATCGACCTGTCGCCGATCTTCGCCATCAGCCGGAACAGCCTTGGCACGGACGGGTCCCTGAGGTCGTTGTAGCCGAGCATATACCCGCGCGAAGAGACCGCCGCATGCTCCATCCACGGCAAGATATCCGTTTCGATGCTGTCCACGCAGAAATAATCGGAAATAGAGATGATTCCTGCTTCCTTCACCCACGTTTTCAGCATGATCTTCACCGCGCGTCTGCCGGCCGTGTCGAACACCAGCCGCCCGCCGGGAAAGCGCCTTGCCATTGCGTTCAAAAGCCTTCTGATCTGCTCCGTTTTGAAATAATAAAACACGCCCGCGGCGAGGAAACAGACACCGTTTTTCGCGTCGATCGTGTCGAACCACGCAAGGTCGTTCAGGTCCGCCGCGACAGTTCTGACGCGCTCGCTCTCCGGCAAGAGCGTATTGCGCACCGCGATCACGTCCGGCAGATCGAGGTTATAGATCCTGCACGTGCCGTTGTCGCAGTTCTCCGCCGTCTGATCGAGCCCGCAGCCGAGGTTGACAAGCGCTGCGAAGGGGTGCGATGCAAGGTAGTCCTTCGCCTCGATCATCAGGTCGTTCTCGCGCATGGCGACCTCCAGCGCGCCGAAGCGATACGCCGGGCCTTTGGAGCGCTTTTCAAGCGCCGAGAAATCATAGTCGATCCTGTCGATCAGCCCGACCGCCCGTTCGTCACGGAACAGGTTCGGAAACCGCTCCGTGCACAGCTTGCGCCCGAAGAGCGGGATCACAAGCGTTTCCTGCACCGTGTCGGGTTCAATGTGCGCCTTCATGCCTTACTTCCTCCCGACCAGAAGCGCGGAGCCCTTCAGCTCCATCCATACCGCCTCGCCTTTGCGGATGAACGTCCCGTCGTCCGTGGGGATCAGGCGAACGTCCGCATAGCCCATGCCCTTCAGCTGTTCGACAAACGACTGCATGTCGCCGTATCTGTGCTTCGAGAAGATGTCGTGGATCGCGAACGTGCCGCCCTTTTTCAGCGTGCGCAGCGTTTCCAGAAGAAACGCCTGCTTATCGCCGGGGATGTTGTGATACACATAGTTGCTCGTGACCGCGTCGAAGGTCCCGTCCGCAAGGTCGAGCCGCGTCGCGTCGCCGCGCCGGAACGCGACGTTTTTGACGCCCTCCGCCCATGCGTTGTTCTCGCACAGCGGCTTGTTGTAGGAGGCGTACTCCTTGCCCCAGCGGTCGATCCCGATGAACGACGCGTTCGGATTGCGCTTTGCGCAGGCGATCGTGAGCGCCCCGCTGCCGCAGCCGACGTCCAATCCCGTCCCGCCGTCCGGCAGCTTCACATGGTCCGCAATGCCCTCGATGATGCTTTTTGACATCTGCCGCCTGCCGTTGTACGAAAACGCACGGTACAGCAGAAGCATCCAGACGGTCACGCAAAGCGCGATCAGCGTCAGCGCGAGGAACACGACAAACAGCACGGTTTTCGCCGTGCCGGACACGAGTCCCGTGAGTCCCAGCACGATCCAAAGGATCAGAAACAGCGCGGTCGCCGCAGCCCCGGTTAGGATCATGCCCTTCGGCATCCAGTTCTTATAATCCGGTTTCATTTTGTCCCTACCTTTCCGAGCGGGCGCGTCCTTGCGCCCTCCTCCGTGTCGTCGTCCTCCACATAGCCGTCATACGGCGCGGAAGGATCGACGTATTTCTTCGCAAACGGCTTGCACAGCTCGTCCCGATGCAGAAACGCAAAATCAAGATCGTCCGTCCAGCCGGTGTGTCCGGTGATGATCTTCAGCGGCCTGTTCCTTGCGTGGAGGTTCTTTTCCAGCGCTTCTAGCGATCGGATCGCAAGCTTATTGTCCTCGGCGAGCGTCGAAAGGAAGCTGTAGCCGCCGTCCGCGCCGAACCACATCGTGTCGCCGGTGAACAGGTATTCGTCGTCGACGAGGTACACCATGTGTCCCCAGGTGTGCCCCGGCACAAGCAGACATTCGATTTTGATCCCGTCGATGTGCAGGATCTGCCCGTCCTTCAGCAGCACGCGTTCGTTGTTCATCTTCACCGGCGGCAGCTTATACAGCTTGTGCATGACCCGCCGCCGCACTTCGCCGGTCAGGTACCGGTTTTCGATCTCGCCGATATAGACCGTCGCGTTCCTGAACAGCTGCTCGCTGTCAAGTTCGAGCGCGCCGACGTGGTCGGTGTCCTGATGCGTGATAAAGATGTGTTTGATCGACGCCGGGTCGATGTCGAGCCAGTCCATCTTCTCCTTGAGCCGCGCATAGTTGTAGCCCGCGTCGATCATGACCGTCATGCCGTTCTTTGTGTAAAAAAAGATGTTTGCGACCCACTCGCGCACGCACGCGACGCGTTCGTCGATCCGTCCCGTGTTCAGCGGCTTGAAGATCGCCTTGCCGCGAAACAGCAGGCTCATGGACTTTTTCTGATGCTCCGAATCCTTCCTTGCCATAACGCCATCCTATCGAATGATCATGATCAGCAGCCCCACCAGCGCTGCGGGGATCAGGCCGAATACGATGCCCGGAAACAGCATGCCCTTCAAATGGAACCACTTCTGGTGATACGCCTTGTCCATGTGCTCGGTACCCTCCAGGCGGAACCGCCTGAGGTTTGCAAACAGCACCCAGTCCAGAAAGAACGTATCGTACGCGCCGATCCACACCATCAGTCCGAACGTCAGAAGGAAGCCCTCCCAAAACGTTTTCGCCCCCGCAAGCAGTGCGCAGACGAACAGGATCCCCGTAAAGATCACGATGCCGAGGCCCTTTGTGAAGAACACGCGCTTCGATTTGATCGAGACGTCGACCCGCTCGTGCGTCTTGAAGTATTCCTCCCGAATGTCCGGCGGATAGTTGTGGATCGCCTCCGGGGTGTATATTTTGTCCCCGCGATACGCCGAAAAGATGATCACCGTGAAGATCGCCGCAAACGCGGCCGCTTCCAGAAGGATCACCCACCAGGTCATGCCGCGTCCCCTTATCTCCCGAACAGACCGCGCTTTGCGTACGGCTCGACCGAGACCGAAACGAACGTGTAGCCGGTGGCTTCGATCGTTTGCTTCAGCTTTTCGCCGTCGATCTCCCGCTCCGAAAGGAACGTCGCCTCGCCGTGCTTTCTCGACGCGCTCACCTTTTTCGCATCGGGGAACGCCCTGCGGATCGCATCCGCAACATGCGCCTCGCACATGCCGCACATCATGCCGTCGATTTTCACCGTTGTCTTTACCATATTGCCCTCCCGATTCTCTCCTCACTTGATGCAGCAGAACACGCCCTCGGCCCGGACCGGAGAAACGCGCACCTCTTGATACAATGCCTGCAGCCGCTTTTCGAGCGTTTCCTTCGTCTCAAACGGCGGTGTGAAAAAGCCCTTCGGCTCGTACATGTGCCTGACGAACCAATCGGTCCGTTTGTATTCCCCCGCAATATAAAAGCAGCCGCAGAAAGTCCCGCCCTTTTTCAGCACGCGCCATGTCTCGGAAAACGCGGCGTCCTTGTCGGGAAACGCGTGAAAACCGTTCAGCGAAAGCACGACGTCAAAGCTCCCGTCTTTGAACGGCAGCGCGCCGACGTCGCCCTGCACGAATGATACGTTCTTCACCGCAAGCGCCTCCGCGCGCCGTTCGGCGTTTTGCATCATCTCCGCGGAATAGTCAAGGCAGGTGATCTGCGCTTCCGGCAAGCCCTGATAGACGGGAACGGTCAGAACGCCGGTCCCGACCGGAACCTCCAGAAGCGTTCCCGAAAAATCGTCCGGGATCGGCGCAAGCGCGTCGTTGATCCACCTTGCCGCGCGCTCCGCGTTCAGTCCCCAAACCAGACTGTCCATCAGCCTGCCGATCGGCGTGGACCGCGTGATGATCCCGTCGTACAGGCTTGCAAATCCGCCGAGCTTTTGATAGGACGCTTTGATCTGTTCGTGCCTGTTCATCGATTCCTCCTCGATTCCGTATGCTCCGCCACGGTCAGCCGTTCGATCGGCGTGCCGTTTTGAAAGCGCTGCCGGTAGAGCGCGCTGCATTTCCGAAGCAGGCGAAATGTCTTCTGCGCCGCCGCTTCGTCCCCGTAGACCTTCCAGCAGCCGACGCATTTTACGTCGCAGTCCCGATGCTCGATGAAGCCTTTCACGTCCTCCGGCGGATAGCCTAAAAACAGCCCGATCTCATGCGGGAAATCTTCGTTGGCTCGGATCCGCTTTGCAAGGCAGCAAAGGCAGCGCGCAGGCGAGCCGCCGCAGTAGCCGCAGTTGGACAGGATCGCGTTTGCGGCGGCGTCGGACAGATCGCGGGAAAGCCTTTGGGGGCGGTACAGATACAAAAGCGCCTTGTTGTTTTCAAAGGTCAGCGGAATGACCCGCAGCCCCTTCCCGGAAAATCGCCGGTTCCATTCCCGCAGCGATGTGCGCATCGCCTCCGCGCTCTCATACGTACTGCGAAACAGGCTTCCCGTTTTGATCCCCGCCAGCGTCGGCGCGCCGTGCAGGATGACCGCTTCTTCCGACATTCGTTTCTCCTTTCAGTTAGTCCACGCTAACCAGTTCCCCGAAAAAAGATGCTTTTCTGCAAAAGCATGTGTATTCTCCATCGGTTAGCGCTTGCTAACCGCTATTATCTTATCACTTTTTTCGCGGTTGTCAAGTGGAGAATGCCGGATGCGTCCCACTGTGTTTCCCCTGTGCGGCGCGGCGCTCCGACAGCGTGCAAAGGGGCTGCTCAGATCCCTCTTTCGATGATCCGGGCAGCCCCGTTCTGCAATTCGTTCCGGTTCGCACAGTATCCCGCGGGACCGCCGTGCGATCCCGTCCGGTTTACTCCACGCCGAGGACCTTGTACTCCTGTGCTTCGACGGCGGCGGTCAGGACCTCGTCCGCAACAGGCGCGTTCAGGGTAACGACGGCCGTGCCGAGCTTGTGGTCCGCGACCGCGCTTTCCACGCCGGGGATCGCTTCCAGTGTCTTTTTGACGCGCGCCTCGCAGTGCGGGCACATCATGCCTTCTACCTTCAGAGTCTTTGTCATGGTCGGTTCCTCCTTTTGGATTTCTTTTGCTATCACAGATTCCAGCGCATCTGCGGGAATCGGTTTTACGGATTTGTCGTGTGCGCTGTCGTGCGGTCGAACCAGATTCAGCCGCAGCGCGTTCATGCAGACGAAAAAGCTTGAAAGCGCCATTGCCGCAGCGCCGTACATCGGCTTCATTTCGATGCCGTAGAGCCCGATGGCAAGCGGGATGCAGATCACGTTATAGAAGAACGCCCAGAAGAGATTCTGGTGAATGTTCCGGATCGTCCTGCGGCTTAATCGGATCGCCGCCGTCACGTCCGAAAGACGGCTTTTCATCACCACGATGTCCGCCGCGTCGATCGCAACATCCGTGCCCGCGCCGATCGCAATGCCGTTGTCCGCCACCGTGAGCGCCGGCGCGTCGTTGATGCCGTCACCGACCATCGCGACCTTGCCGAGCGACTTGAGTTTTGTGATGACGTCGGCCTTTTGGTCCGGCAGTACGCCCGCCACGACCTGATCCACGCCCGCCTGCTTTGCGATCGCCTTTGCCGTGCGCTCGTTGTCGCCGGTCAGAAGAACGGTCCGCACGCCCATGCCGTGCAGTTCTTTGATTGCCTGCGCCGAATCCGCCTTGATCGGGTCCGCCACGGCGATCATGCCGATCAGCCTGCCGTCGTACGCGAACAGCAGCAGCGTTTTGCCCTGTTCGGCAAGCGCGTTCGCCTGCTCCTCCACGGCCCTGTCGACAAGGCCCATCGTGCGCAGATACCGGAGACTGCCGCCCACAAGCGCTTTGCCGTTCAGCATTGCGCGCAAGCCGTTGCCCGGCAGCGCTTCAAATTCTGTGACCTCAAAGATCTGCAGTCCCTCCGCGGCGGCGGCGACCGCCTTGGAAAGCGGATGCTCGCTGTTCTTCTCCAAAGACGCGGCAAGCCGCAAAAGCTCCTCCCGTTCCGTGCCGAACGGCAGAATGTCGGTGACCTTGGGTTCGCCCTCGGTGACGGTGCCGGTCTTGTCCAGTGCGACGATCTGTGTCCGTCCCGCGCCCTCCAGCGCCGCCGCGGTCTTGTACAGCACGCCGGTTTTCGCACCGACGCCGCTGCCGACCATGATCGCAACCGGCGTCGCAAGGCCGAGCGCACACGGGCAGCTGATGACGAGCACGGAGATCCCGCGCGCGATCGCGAACGAGAACGGACGTCCGGCGATCAGCCAGCCGATCAGCGTACAAAGCGCGATCCCGATCACCGCCGGCACGAACACGCCGGAGACCCTGTCCGCAATGCGGGCAAGCGGCGCCTTCGTCGCCGCCGCGTCGGAAACGGTGCGGATGATCTGCGCCAGCGTCGTGTCCTCGCCGACGCGCGTCGCGCGGCACACAATGTACCCGTGCTGGTTCATCGTCGCTGCGGAAACCGTGTCGCCCTCGCCCTTGTCGACCGGGATGCTCTCGCCGGTCAGCGCGGATTCGTTGACCGCGGCCGACCCCTTCAGAATGACGCCGTCCACCGGGATCTGCTCGCCGGGGCGAACAGCAAAGACGTCGCCCTTCTGCACCTGTTCGATGCCGACCTCCGTTTCAACGCCGTCTTTCAGCAGCACCGCAGTCTTCGGCGCGAGCTTCATCAGCCCCTTCAGCGCGTCCGTCGTGCGGCCCTTGGACCTGGCTTCGAGCATCTTTCCGACCGTGATCAGCGTTGGGATCATTGCAGCCGATTCAAAGTACAGGTTCATGCCGTGTTTCATCACGACGTCCGTCTGACCCTCGCCCTGCGCAAGGATCATCAGAAACAGCGACGCCAGCGAGTAGCCGAACGAAGCCGTCGAGCCCAGCGCAACGAGCGTGTCCATATTCGGCGCGCCGCGCATCAGTGAGGAAAAGCCGGAGGTGAAGAACTTGCCGTTGATGACCATCACGGCCACGGCGAGCAGCAGCTCAAAGAGCCCTAAAAATACATGGTTGTCAAACGCCTTCGGCGCAGGCCAGCCCCACATCATGTGCCCCATCGAAAAGTACATGAGAACGAGCAGGATCGGCACGGAGAACAGCAGCCGACGCACGAGCTTCGGCGTTTCGCGGTCCTTCAGCGCTTCCGCGTCCGCCCATGAAGGCGCGCTGCCGGACGCCGTCCTGTCCTCCCCTCCCTTGACCGATGCGCCGTATCCGGCTTTTTCGACGGCTCGGATGACCGCTTCCGGCGAGGCGGTCCCCTCGACGCCCATGGAATTGGTCAACAGGCTGACCGAACAGGCGGTCACGCCTTCTACGCCGGACACCGCCTTTTCGACCCGCGCGGAGCATGCCGCGCAGCTCATGCCGGTCACATTGTATTGCTTCATGTCCGACCTCCGCTCACTTCATCAGCTTCTTCAGCGTTTCCATCAGCTCGTCGACCGCGTCCTCGCGTCCGTTTCGGATGTCCTCGGTCACGCAGGTATGCAAATGATTTGCAAGCAGTGTTCTCGAAAAGCTGTTCAGCGCCGAATTGACCGCCGACGCCTGCACCAGAATGTCCGGGCAGTAGGTGTCCTCCTCCAGCATGCGCTCTAACCCGCGCACCTGTCCCTCGATCCGCTTCAGCCGGTTCATCAGATCGCGTTTCTCCTGTTCGCTGCGGACCTTTTTCCGCCCCTGCGTTTCGTTTGTTTGGCAACAGTTTTCCATAGAAAGCCCCTTTCAATACCCCTGCCGGGTATTTTGTGCTTTCATTTTATACCCCTATAGGGTATTTGTCAATGGGTGTCGACAGTATATTTTGCTGCAAAGGACGTGTAAACATCCGTTCTTTCGCCGTTGTCATGGGAGCGGCGGCGGATGGGGATCCCGTGTTCAGACCCGTCCGGCCGTGCCGGGTCAGTCCCTTTTCCGTGCGGCCTCGGCGATGTCGGGCCAGCGTTTGAGAATGTACTGCACCGCGTTCCGGCTATGCGGAACCATGCAGTCCGTACAGTTCTTGATCCCCGCTTCCGTATAGGTGAAATTGCCGCCGCATTTGTCGCCGAGCAGGTACAGCGGACAGTAGCAGAACAGGCAGTTGAAATCCTCCGGATGCGCGGTCTTGTGGCACGGAAAATACCTGCAGTCGGTGTTGTTGATGAACGAATCGCTGTTCATTGCTTTGCTCCTCTCGTTTCGTCGATCCGGTACAGCAGCGCGTTGACGATGCACGCGGCGACGTTGCTGCCGCCCTTTCGTCCGCGCGCGACGATGTGCGGCACATCGGTTTCCAGGATCAGCTCCTTCGACGCGACGACGTTCACAAACCCCACCGGCACGCCGATGATCAGCCTGGGCCGGTAGCCCGCGTCGATGTGCTCGCGGAGCCGGATCAGCGCCGTCGGCGCGTTGCCGATCGCATAGATCACATTCTCCCCCATCCGCACCGCCTTGTCCATGCTGACGCGCGCGCGGGTCACGCCCTGCGCCTTCGCCTCCTCGGCCACGTCCCCGTCCGCCATAAAGCAGACCGCGCGGCCGCCGAGCTTCTCCAGCGTACGCTTATTGATCCCCGCAAGTGCCATCTGCGTATCGGTCACGACCGTCGCGCCGCCTTTCAGAGCGTCGAGCGCAAGCCGCACGGCGCCCGGCGAAAAGATCAGGCTGTCGACGTAATCGAAATCCGCGGTGGTATGGATCACGCGCTTGATGATCGGCGCCTGTTCGGGATCGAGGACCCGATTTCCCAATTCCTCCGTGATGATGCGAAAGCTCTCGCGCTCGATCTCCATCGGCGCGATCTTCAGGATCTCCGTCATACGCCCTCCCTCAAAATGCGGTATACCGCGTCCATGTCCATGTGGTTCCGGATCGTTTCGGCCAGCAGATCGTACTGACGCTGCTTGTGCGCTTCGCCGGACACCCTGCCGAGCTGCGCCGGATCGACGCCCTTCCGTTCGGCAAGCGCGCGCACGAGCGCTCCCGCGACCGCGTCGCCGTCCAGCACGCCGTGTACATACGTTCCGCAGACGTTCCCGTCGATCGCGCCGTCCGTTTTCGACGTCCCCGTGACCGCATCCGTAACGGCTGCGACCGGCGCGTCCGACGCCGTTTCGCCCATATGGATCTCATAGCCCTCAAACGGCAGTTCCGACAGCGCCGAGAACGTGCCGCAAAGCGTGCCGAACGCGCCCGTTACGCGGGTGCGCGTCTTTTGTCCGGCAAACGTCGTATCGACCGGCAAAAGTCCCATGCCGCGCAAGGCGCCGCCGTGCTCCACGCCGTGCGGATCGCGGATCGTCCGTCCGAGCATCTGGAAGCCCCCGCAGATGCCGAGCACCGCCCCGCCGCCGTCCGCAAACCGCAGGACCTTCGCTTCGAGCCCGCTTTGCCGCAGCCATAAAAGGTCCGCCATCGTATTTTTCGTGCCGGGCAGGATCACAAGGTCCGGCTCGCCGAATTCGCGCGGCGAGGACACATAGCGCACGGACACGCCGTCGATCGCCTCCAGCGTACGGAAATCGGTGAAATTGCTGATCCGCGGCAGCCGCATGACCGCGATATCGACCAGCGCGGCGGGCCTGTTTTCAAGCCGTTCGGACAGCGAATCCTCGTCGTCGATATCCAGATGCACATACGGCACGACGCCGATGACCGGGATTCCCAGAAGGTCCTCAAGCTGTTTGATGCCGGGCGTCAGAATGCTTTCGTCGCCGCGGAATTTGTTGATGACGACGCCCTTCACGAGCGCGCGCTCGTCCGGATCCAGAAGCGCGACCGTGCCGTACAGCTGTGCGAACACGCCGCCGCGGTCGATGTCGCCGACCAGCAGCACCGGCGCTTTCGCTGCCTTCGCCATTCCCATGTTCACGAACACGTCCGCGTCCTTCAGGTTGATCTCGGCAGGACTGCCCGCGCCTTCGATCACGATCACGTCGTTTTCGGCGGACAGCTTGCCGTACGCCTTCATGACCTCCGGCATCAGCGTTTTCTTGATCGCAAAATAGTCGCGCGCGCTCATCTGCGCCCACACCTCGCCGTTCACGATGACCTGCGACCCCATGTCGCTCGTGGGCTTTAAGAGGATCGGATTCATCAGCACCGACGGCTCGACGCCCGCGGCCTCGGCCTGCACGACCTGCGCGCGGCCCATCTCCAGCCCTTCCTTCGTGATGAACGAGTTCAGCGCCATATTCTGCGCCTTAAACGGCGCGACCTTATATCCGTCCTGCCGGAATACGCGGCAGAGTCCCGCCGCGATCAGGCTCTTGCCCGCGTTGGACATCGTGCCCTGAATCATGATCGCGTTTGCCATTCAGACCTCCTTTGCCGCGGCGCGCAAAAAGCGCTCGACCGGCTTCGGGTTGGATGTAAAGAAGAGATGCGGAAACCCCGCAAGCAGGTTTCCCTGCGCATGCATGCACGTCCATGCGCGGCCGTTCGGCTTGACTGCGGAAAACGCCGTGCCGGGATCGCCGGTTTCAAAATAATGGAATTCGTGCGCGCGGATCGTTTCGCCCGCCCGGAAGAACGCCGAATCCGCATTCGCCGACAGCGTGATATAGCCGAAGCGGCCGAGCGTTTTTGTGCGGTACGCGTCCGTTCGGATCACGCCGCACATCGGGTGCGGACGACCTTCCATATCGGAAAGCGTATCGCAAAGATACAGGAATCCCCCGCATTCCGCAAGGCACGGCATGCCCGCTTCGATCGCGTTCCGGATCGCCTGCCGCATCGCAGCGTTTTCGGACAGCCGCTCTGCGTACAGCTCCGGATAGCCGCCGGGCAGATACAGCCCCTGCGTCCCTTCCGGCAGCGCCGCGTCGGAAAGCGGTGAGAAGAACCGAAGCGCTGCGCCGTACCGTTCGAGCAGCGCAAGGTTGTCGCGGTAGAGGAAGCAGAACGCCTCGTCCCGCGCGATCGCGATCACGGTCCCCGGCATATCGGGCGCGGCGGGCGGCTCCGGCACGGAAAGCTCCGGCGCGGACTGCATCAAGGCAAGCAGCGCGTCAAAGTCGAGCGTCCGCTCCAAAAGCGCCGCAAGCGCGTCAAGCTTTTCGGAAAGGCCGTGTATCTCGTCCGGCGTAACGAGTCCCAGATGGCGGCTTTCGAGCGTCAGCGCGTCGGATCTCGGAACATACCCGATCGGCACGAGGCCCATCGCCTCGACCGCGGGCTTGAGCGCCGCATACACATGCTCGCTCATGCGGTTGAAGATCACGCCCCGCACGCCGCTGTCCGGGCGAAAGTCCGTGAAACCCTTTAGCGTCGCAAGCGCGGAGAGCGATTGTCCCCTCGCGTCGACGATCAGCACGACCGGCGCTTTGAGTGCCTTTGCGACGGCATAGGTGCTCGCCTGCTCGCTTGCCGCCGACAGTCCGTCGTAATAGCCCATCACGCCCTCGATCACGGCGCAGTCTGCGCCTTCGGCGTTTTGCGCGTACAGGCGTCTGAGCGTATCTTCGTCGGAGAAAAACAGGTCCAGCGTGCCGGATCTGACGCCGACCACGCGCTCGTGGAACAGCGGGTCGATGTAGTCCGGTCCGCACTTGAACGCCGAGACGGTCCCGCCGCGATTCTTGAGCGCGCGCAGAACGCCGCAGACGACCGTGGTTTTGCCGCTGCCGGAGGACGGCGCGGCGAACAGCACGCGCGGGCTACGCATCCTCTCCGCCTCCCTCGCAGGAAATGATACAGACCGGATTCTGCGCGGTCATCATATGATACACGCCGACCCGTCTTGCGCGCGAGACGTTCAACTCGGCGATCTCCTCGTTGATCAGATGCAGGTCGCGGATCGCCGCCGTCGCCTCCGCAAAGGTCTCCGCCGTCACCGTATTCAGCACGATGCGCACGCGCGGATCCTTCAAAAGCGCGGCTTCGATGATCTCCCGGAGATTGCCGCCGCTGCCGCCGATAAACACATGCGTGGGCGCGGGCAGCGCCGCAAGCGCGTCCGGCGCGGTTCCTTCGACGACCGTGACGTTTGATACGCCGAGATGCCGCTTGTTGCGTTCGATCAGCGCGCAGGCGTCCGCGTTCCGCTCGATCGCGTAGACCGTTCCGTTCTCCGCCGCCTCCGCCATCTCGATCGACACCGAGCCGGTGCCCGCGCCGACGTCCCAGCAGACGGCGTCCTTTGTGAGCATGAGCTTCGACAGCGTCACCGCGCGGACCTCGGCCTTGGTCATCGGCACCTCGGTGCGCAGAAAATCGCCGTCCGGTCGGCCGTGCGTGACGATCGCGCGGTCCGCGTCCGGGTTTTCGATGCAAAGGATCGCAAGCGGCGAAAACGTTCTTTCCTTCAGCGTCTCCGCCGTGCCGCGTTCGATCGCTTCGTCCGCGTTGCCGAGGTCGGTCCCGACCGCAGCGGAAACGCCGCCGAGCCCGTTTTCGCACAGCGAAGCGAGCAGGTCACGCACGCCGTGCTCCCCGCCCGCCAGCACAAACGTGCGGGCGTGCGTCCTGACCTTCGCGGGCAGATTGAGTGCGCGGCCGTGCGCGGACACAAGCGCCGCGTCGTGATACGAAACGCCGAGCTTCGCCGCAAAATACGAGACGGATGAGATCCCCGGCAGGACCGTCGGACATAGATCCCCGATCAGCGGCAGCAGCTTCTTCGTGCCGCTGTAAAAGCCGGTGTCGCCCGACATGGCGACAACGATGCGGGACGCGTCGGATGCGCGCAGGATCGTTTCGATCTCCTTCGGCATGATCGCGATCGCTGCGGGTTTACGGAACCGGCTCAGCGCGTCGGTCACACGCTTTGCGCCGACGAGCAGCTCCGCCTGTTCGCACGCGCGCACGGCGTCCGCCGTCAGCGTCCGGTCGCCGTCCATGCCGATCCCGATCACCGTGATCTGTTTTTTGCGGCCGATCCCGAACCGCTTCGCAAGCAGCGCAAGGCAGTCCGCTTCGGAAACGCCCCGCTCGTCGTCCGGACGGCGGATCACCACCGGCACGGCGCCGCACGCCTTTGCCGCACGGATCTTTTCCGCAAAGCCGCCCGCCGTCCCCGTGTCCTTGGTCACGAGGTATTTCGCGTCGATCGCCTTGATCGTCGCCGCGTTTATCGTCTCGGAGAACGGGCCCTGCATGCAGATCAGGTTCTTTCCCGAAAGTCCCAGCGCAAACGCCGCGTCGGCCGATTCCTTCACCGGCAGGATGCGGGCGTAGATCCGCGACGCAAAGCCGTTCACCGCCGTATAGCGGGCAAGCTCCTTGCTGCCGACGGTCAGAAACACGTTGCCCTGCGTCCCGTTGAGAAACGCGATCGCCGCGTCGGTGTCGTCGACGAACACGCAGCCGTCGGCGGTCTCCGATCCGCGCGTCACGCGAAGATACTCCGTTCCGGTACGCTCCGCAACGGCCTTCAGCGTCCTTGTGACCTCGACCGCATACGGATGCGTGGCGTCGATCAGAAGCGCCGCCTGCGTTTCGCGGATCAGCGCTTCGATCTGTTCCGCGTTCTTTCTGCCGTGCAGGACCGTGATGTTGTCGGCCGGCGCGATCAGCGTCTCGCCGTACTCGGTGGCGACGCTGACAAAAAGCGAAACGGGTTGATTGCGGCACGCCTCGGCGATCTCGCGGCCCTCGGTCGTGCCGGCGAACAAAAGGATGTTATTCATACAGGTACCCTCTCGGCGTGACCATTTTCCCGTTGATCACCCTCGTTTCGGAATTGCCGATGAACACGGACGAGAACATGTCGACCTCGGCGTTTTTCAGCGCTTCAAGCGTCAGCACCTGCGTCTGTTCGCCCTCCCTGCCGATGTTCCTTGCAATGCCGCAGACGGTTTCGGGCGAGGCATAGCGCAGCACGAGCTCGCACGCGCGGGCAAGGGAGTCGCGGCGCTTATGGCTTGCCGGGTTGTAAAGACAGATCACGAAGTCCGCCTGCGCGGCGGCCAGAAGCCGTTTTTCGATCTTTTCCCACGGCGTCAGAAGGTCGGACAGCGAGATCACCGCAAAGTCGTGCATCAGCGGCGCGCCCAGGATCGCCGCGCCCGACAGCACGGCGGACACGCCGGGGACCGTCTCAAGCGTCACGCCCGGATACTGCGCAAGCAGCTCCTCGCACAGTCCGCTCATGCCGTACACGCCCGCGTCGCCGCTGCATATCATCGCAACGGTCTTGCCCTGCGCGGCGGTTTCGAGCGCAAGGCGCACGCGGTCGACCTCCCTGCGCATCGGCGTCGACAGGAATTCCTTGTCCGGAAACTGTGCGCGGACAAGGTCGATATAGACCGTGTAGCCCACGATCACATCGCTCGCTTCGAGCGCGTTTTTCGCACGGACCGTCATGCCGTCCGCGCCGCCGGGGCCGAGCCCCACCACATACAGCTTATGCAAACGAGATCCCCTCCTTTGATCGGGCCAGCGCGAAGGTCATGCCGTCCTCCGCGATCTTTTTTACGGTCAGTTCGCCGCCGGATGCAAGCAGCGCCGCGCGCTCGGACACGCAGTCCGTGCCGGTCGTCTCCTTCACGAACGCCGAGCCGGAGAATTCTCCCGGAACCGCGTTCAGCTCGTCGGCGGAATAGGTATCGAACGGCAGACCGTTCGTCTCCGCAAACCGGCGTATGGCCGGTTCGTCCTTCTTCAGATCGATGCTTGCAACGCAGAAGAGCGCTTCAAGCGGAACGCCGTGCGCCGAAAGCTCCCTGCGGACAAACGCGTCAAAGGCGTCCGGGTCCTTTCCCCGTCTGCAGCCGACGCCGAGCGCGACGCGCTTCGGGATCAGGCGCAGCGTTTTCGCATACGGTACGGCTTCGGACGTGCCGACGTATACGCCGATGGACGCGTCGCCCGTCGTAAGCCCCTTCGGAAGATCGCCGACCGTCGGCAGATCGGACGAAAAGCCCACCGGCTCGCCCGCAAGCAGCGCGGCGGAGACCGCCTTGGCAAGCGCCATATCCGTGATCGTCAGGCGGTTGCGCACCGCGAACACGTCCACGGCGAACAGGTCGTTGAGATCGGTCGCCGTCGTGACGACCGGCGCCGCGCCGAGCGCGGATGCAAGCAGGAGCGCAAGCGCGTTCGCCCCGCCGATATGCCCGGACAGCAGCGGGATCGCAAACCGCGCCCCCTCGTCGAGCACGAGCACGGCGGGATCGGTCGTTTTGTCCCTGACCCACGGCGCGATCGCGCGCACCGCAATGCCCGCGGCGCAGACAAAGATCAGCGCGTCGGCCTCAAGAAAGCCGTCCCCCGCCCATTGCGCGGCGGACGAAAGCAAGGGCTCGTCGCCCGGCTTTAAATACTTCGGCAGTGCAAAGCGACGGCATTCGTGCCCCCTTGCCTCCAGCGCGTCCGAGACACGGCGCGCGGTTTCTCCCCCCTTTGCGGTGTAGGAAACGGTCCAAACCTCCATACGTCACTCCTTCGCCGGGCGGAATTCGGTCGCAAACGCCGGATCGTACAGCTGTGAGCGCGCATAGCCGCTCTGACGCACCGTCTCGCCGACGATGATCAGCGCGGTCTTTTTGACGGCGTTCTCCCTTGCGCACTGTGCCAGCGTGCCGACCGTGCAGAGGAACGTGCGCTCGTCCGGCCACGTCGCCTTATAGACGATCGCGGCGGGCGTATCGGGTTCGTACCCGCCCGCAATCAGCTCCGCCTGCGTTTTTTCCAGCAGTCCCGTGCTCAAGAACAGTACCATCGTCGCCTTGTGCGCCGCAAACGCGCGGACGCTTTCGCGCTCCGGCACCGGCGTTCTGCCCGCCATGCGCGTGATGACGACGCTCTGCGAAACGTTCGGCAGCGTATACTCCATATTGAGCGCCGCCGCCGCGCCGCAAAACGCGCTGACGCCCGGCGTGTAATCGTAGCGGATGCCCTTCGCGTCCAGCGCGTCCATCTGCTCGCGGATCGCGCCGTACAGACACGGATCGCCGGTGTGCAGACGCACGGTGTCAAGCCCGTTGCTCTCGGCTTCAAACATCACGTCCAGCACCTCTTCCAGCGTCATCTCCGCGCTGTTATAGATTTTCGCGTCCGGTCCGGCATACGTCAAAAGGTCCGGATTCACCAGCGAACCGGCGTAAATGACGACGTCGGCCTCCGAAACGAGCCGCTGCCCGCGCACCGTAATGAGATCGGCTGCGCCGCAGCCTGCGCCCACAAAATGGATCATGCGTCCCTCTCCTTTACAATCGTCACAAGATAGTAGCCGGCGTCCCTCGGAATGTCCTGCCGGTCCCGATACACGCGTTCGTTTTCCGTGCTGCAGTTCTCCACCGCCTGCGCCGTTTCCCCGCATGCCTCGATCGCGTCCAGCAGCGGTCCGAGCTCGCCCTTCATAAACACCTTTGTGCCGGGATACGCAAGCGCGCGTCCCGCATGCCCGCTGCCGGGGATCAGATGCAGCTCCTCGCGGTCGGTGCACAGCGGCGTCTTCAGTCCGGCTGCAGCCGCGCAGAACGAGGGCACGCCGGGGACCCATTCGACCGGATGCCCCGTCTTTTCCACCCGTTCCGCAAGATACGCAAACGTCGAATAGACCGACGGATCGCCGAGCGTGATGAACACGACGGTTTTGCCCGCATCGAGCGCCTGCGCGATCGCGTTTGCGCCCGTTTCGTACGCCGCCTCCCGTGCCGCACGGTCGTGCGTCATCGGCATGTCGATGCACAGCTTCGGCTTTGCGCAAATCTCCGGGACCGCGCCGCGCGCGATCCTGTATGCGAAGCATTGTTCGGGATCCCTGTGCGGGATCGCCAGCACGTCGCATGCGCAGATCAGCCGCGCCGCCTTCCGCGTCAGAAGCTCCGGATCGCCGGGACCGACGCCGACGCCGTACAAAATGCCGCTCATATGCCCTCCTCCGTCCAGTTTCCTGCTGTTTCGTTTCGGAACAGTTCCCTGTTCCCGGTCGTAAACACGATCACGCCGACCGTAAGCGATCCGAACCGTTCCCGGATCGCCGCGTCGATGCGCAGCCTCAGCGCGTCCAGAGTGCCGGGCAGCAGGCCCCTTTCGTCGAGGACGCGCAGCATTTCGTCGGTCGTGACGCAATCGAACATCGCATTTTGTATTGTTTCGTCCGCGCCCGCCGCCTTCGCCGCCGCCGCCATCAGCTCCGCGCGGTGATCGCCGAGCTTCGAGTGCGTGTTGAAGATCCCGCCGGACAGCTTGATGAGCTTGCCGATGTGTCCCGTAAGCAGGACCTTCGAAAACCCCGTTTCAGCCGCCGTGTCCAGCGCGTCGCCGATGTAGTTCGAGCATTTGACGATCCGCTCGTCCGCGACGCCGTACTGTTCCTTCAGAAAATCCGCGCCGTAATTGCCGGGCGTCAGGATCAGAAGCGTGTCGCCGAGCGCTTTGCGCTGTTTGATCTCCAGCGCAATGCTGTCCTTCAGCGCGTCCTCGCTCATGGGCTCCACGATGCCGGACGTGCCGAGGATCGAGATCCCTCCCTCGATACCGAGGCGCGGATTGAACGTCTTTTCCGCAAGCGCAACGCCCATAGGGATCGAGATCACGACCGAGAGGCCGTTTGCGCATTCGTATTCCTCCGCGATCTCCTCGACCGCCTGCCGGATCATCCCGCGCGGGACGGGATTGATCGCCGCTTCGCCGATCGCCTGCTTCAATCCCGGCTTGGTCACCCGCCCGACGCCGATCCCGCCGTCGATGCGAATCCCCGGCTTCGGATCGAACATGACGCGCGCATAGACCAGCACGCCGTTCGTGACGTCCGGATCGTCGCCGGAATCCTTTTGAATCGCGCAGGATGCAAAGCCGTCCCCCGCGACCGGCTCCAGTACCGAAAGTGTGAGGTCGATCCCCTTCGGCGTATGGATCGGAACCGTTTCGGGCGCTTTTCCCGTAAACAGCAGGATCGCCGCCGCCTTTGCCGCCGCCGCGGCGCAGGTGCCGGTCGTGTAGCCGAAGCGCAGCCGCTTGCCGTCCTTCTCGATATAATGCTCTTCGATGCCGGTCTTACCCATGCAGCGCCTCCGCGATCGCCGCGACCAGCGCGGCGTTTTCCTCATGCGTGCGCACCGCAATGCGCACGTCCCCCCGTTCGAGCCCGCGGTAATTGCCGCAGTCACGGACAAGGATCCCCTTCTCCAGAAGCCGTTCGTACAGCCCCGGCACGCCGGACAGCAGCAGATAGTTCGCGTCGCCCGGCAGCACGGACACGCCGAGCGCGGTCAGCGCGCGCGTCAGATACGCCTTCTCCGTTTTGAACAGCGCCCGCGCCTGTCTCGCCCAGTCCCGGCATTCCAGCGCCGCAAGTCCCGCCTGCTGCGCGACGGTCGAAACGTTCCACGGCTGCGTTGCTTCGGACATGGCCGAAAGCAGTCCGCCGTGCTTCGAGATCGCATAGCCGAGCCGCACGCCCGCCATGCCGTAGGTCTTGGTAAACGCCCGGAGGATCAGCACGCGATCCTCTTCCCGCAGCGCGCCGATCAGCGAAAACGCCTTGTCCCCGTCGGTCAGATCCTGAAAGCATTCGTCCAGAAAGAGCCATGTGCCGGTCTCCCGGCAGCGATCGAGGATGCGAAGCAGCAGACCTTTTTCGACGCTGCGTCCGGTCGGGTTGTTCGGCGAACAGAGCAGCAGAACGCCCGTGTCCGCCGTGATCGCGCCGAGGACGTCCTCCGTGAGCGCAAAGCCGTTCTCCCGAAGGAGCGGATAAAACGTCGGCGCGACGCCCGCGGCGCAAAGTGCAGTCTCATACTCGGCAAACGACGGCACAGGCAGCAGCGCGGTCTTCGGGCGAAGCGCCGAAGCGAACGAAAAGATCAGTTCCGCCGCGCCGTTGCCGCAGAGGATCGCATCCGGCGAAACGCCGTACAGCGCCGAAAGCCGCTCCCGCAGCTGCAGGCAGTACGGGTCCGGATAGCGTGAAACAGCCTCCGCCGCAGCGCGGATCGCCGCCTTGACCGGCTCCGGCGTGCCGAACGGATTGACGTTTGCGGAAAAGTCGAGCGTCACGCGGTTTTTGTAGACGTCGCCGCCGTGGACATAGTTCTTCAGGATCATAGGCCGAGCCCTCCGAACAGTGCAAGCGGCAAAAGGATCGCCTCGAAAAGCAGCAGCAACAGGATGCTTGCGCCGTACATCAGTGCATTGGTGCGTCCGACGTCCGTTCGTTCGATCGGGCGGTCGCCGTCGCCGAGCGTCGGTTTCTCTACGACCTTGCCGAAATAGCTTGCCGGTCCCGCAAGCGCGATGTGCAGCGCGCCCGCCGCGACCGATTCGGTCTGCGCGGAATTCGGGCTTGCGTGCTTTCGGCGGTCGCGTCTCCAGATGCGAAACGCGTGTCTGCCGTCCAGCCGCACGATCGGGCAGACGGCGATCATGGCAAGCGCGGACAGCCTTGCGGGAATGAAGTTCGCGGCGTCGTCAAGCTTTGCCGCGGCGCGTCCGAACCAGAGATAGCGGTCGTTTTTATAGCCGACCATCGAATCCATCGTGTTGATCGCCTTATAGAAAAACCCGCCGACCGCGCCGAACAGGACCATGAAAAGCATCGGCGCGATCACGCCGTCCGACGTGTTCTCCGCCACGGTCTCCACCGTCGCCTTCAGGACCTGCTCTTCGGAAAGCTGCTCGGTATCGCGCCCGACAAGCATGGCGATCTGTTTGCGTCCGGCCTCGACCCCGCCTATCTTCAGCGCCTTTACGACCTTGTTCGCCTCCTTTGCAAGGCAGCGCGCCGCAAAGCACTGCCAGCACATGATGCTGCTGCCCGCAAAATATGCCCACGGATGGAGCTTGTACAGTCCGAACAGGATGCCGAAACTCACGCCCGCAGACAGCACCGGTACGAGGATCGCCATGACAAGCCCCGCCGAGAATGCGCCGCGATCGGTCTTCGGAAACGCTCTGCGCAATGTTTTTTCAAGAAAGGAAATCAGCTTTCCGATCAGCACTACCGGGTGCAAAAGCCACGCGGGATCGCCGAGCACGCAGTCGATCAGAAAGCCCGCAAGAACGGAAAGAAGGGTCAGCTGCCAAAGCGTCACGGTTCGACCCCCTTCAAAAGCGCGTCAATGCCGACGAGAATCCCCGCCGCCTGCGCCGCATCGTATAATTGTCGGTTGGCCGCGTTGGTCTCGCCGAAGGCGGAAACGGTGCAGACGGCCCTGCCGATCGCCATCATGCGCTTTGCCGCCGCTTCGGTCTGCGCCGCCGTCGGCAGGCCGAACGCGGGCACGGAAAACAGCTCAGCCGCAAGCGCGTTCGCGACCGGATAATCGAGATCGCTTTCCGGCAGAATCCCCGCCGCAAACGGAACGTCCGCCCGCTGCAGCGCGCGGTAAGCCGGAATACCGCTGCCCCCGCCGCCGATCACAAAGACCTGCGGATCGCCCTCGGTCTTCGGAAGCTCCGCACTGCCGAACAGCGCGTTGAAGCTGCCGGTTTCGATGCCGTACAGCGTCCGGATGTATTCGTCCGTAAAGATGTGCTCCGGCGTGCCGCAGCGGTCGATGCGTCCTTCTGCCACACAGACCACGCGATCGGAGATCTTCTCCGCGAGGTCGAGCTCGTGCAGCGACACGATGATCGCGACCTGCTTTTCACGCACCATGCTTTTCAGGATGTCTAAAAGCTCCAGCTTGTGCCGAACGTCGAGGAACGACGTCGGCTCGTCAAGCACGATGATCTCCGGCTGCTGTGCGATCGCGCGGGCGAGAAGGATACGCTGGCGCTGTCCGTCCGAGATCGCGGAAAACGGCCGGTCGGCAAAGTCTTTTGCATGGACCGTTTCGAGCGCTGCATCGACGATTCGGCGGTCCTCCCTTGCGAGCAGGCCGAGCCGCCCGGTATACGGATAGCGGCCCGTCGCAACGATGTCCCGGCAGGTCATGAGCTCACCCTTGATGCGCTCGGTCATAACGATCGCAAGCTTTTTGGCGATGTCACGCTCTTTGAGCTTTGCCATGTCGCGCCCGTCGAGCACGACGGTACCCGCAATCAGCCGGAGTTGCCGGATGATGCTTTTCAGGATCGTCGATTTGCCGGAGCCGTTCGGGCCGATCAGCGTCAGGATCTCGCCGCGCCGGACGCCGATGTTGATGTTTTCGATCAGCGGCCTGCCGTCGTAGCCGACGGTCATCTTCTCCGCGGAAATGTAATACGTGCCGCTCACCGTTCGTCCTCCTTCTTCCGCCGGATCATCACAAGGATGACGATCGGCGCACCGAAGATCGCCGTGACCGAGCTGATGGAAAGCTCGGTCGTCAGCGCCGTGCGGGCAATGAGGTCGCAGGCAAGACAGAACACCGCCCCGCCCAGGGCGCATGCGGGGATCATGACGATCGGCTTTGCAGTCCTGAACAGCCGCCGCATCAGATGCGGTACGGCGACGCCGACGAAACTGATCGGTCCCGCAAACGCCGTCACGCATGCGGAAAGGATGCCTGACAGCAGGATCAGCGCGATCCGGAACAGCCGGATATTGACGCCCATGTTCTGCGCGTACGTTTCGCCGAGCTGATACGCGCCCATCGGCTTTGAAAGCAGAAACGTCAGAACCAGCGCCGGGATCACGACCGCCGCGATGACGATCACCTGATTCCACCAGATGCCCCCGAAGCCGCCCTGTGTCCAGTGATGCTGTTTGATGATGTTGGATTCGTCGATGAACTGGAGCAAAAACTCCGTGACCGCCGAACAGATATAGCCGATCATGACGCCGCAGATGACGAGCATCGACACACGCTTGACCTTATTGGAGATCGCAAGCACAAATCCGATCGAAAGCATTGCGCCAAGAAACGACGCGACGATCTGCACGATCGAGTTTCCGCCGCCCCGGCTGAAGAACAGGGCCGCGGTGATCGTGATCATGAGCTTTGCGCCGGACGAGATGCCGAGGATGAACGGTCCCGCGATCGGATTGGCAAAAAAGGTTTGCAGAAGGAAGCCGGACAGCGCCAGCGCGCCGCCCAGAAGGATCGCCGAAACAATGCGCACCAAACGCACGTTTATCATGATATCGCGGTCGGGACTGTTCACGTTGAACAGACCGTCGAGCACCCGGTGCATCGGGAGTTTGCCGACCGCAAGACTCAGGATCGCAAACGCGATCAGCAGAATGCCGAGCGCAGCGAATCCGATCGGCAGACGGCGACGGTCCAAAAAGCGGCGTAGCGCCGAAAGGACGGCTCCGATCCGTCCGAAAAAGCCTGTCTTCCGTTCGCCGCCTTTCATATGCATCCTCCGTTATCCGACCTTGTGCAAATACACGAGTTCGTCGGTCCCCTCGCCCGACAGCACCCGATAGAAATCGCCGATGAGCTTGCCGAGCCCCATCGGCTCCTGAAACAGATTCTTGCCCGTACACCAGACGTTGCCGTTCTTGACCGCCTTGAAGCTTGCGAACAGCGGGCTTCTGTCCAGCAGCTCGGAGATCGTATAGATCTCCCCGTCGATGGTGCTGTTGTAGATCAGCACATCCGCATCCACCGCGCCCTCGTAAAATCGTTCCATCGTCATATTGACCGTGGACAGCGCATTGCCGCTGTCAAGCCCGGAGAACGCGTACGTGCCGCCCGCCGTTTCGATCATCTTCACAACGTAGTCCGTGCTCTTGCGGACGTTCACGCTGCCCGTGCCGGTGACGTAGAAGAACGCGACGGTCTTTCCGTTCTTCGGAAGGCTGCCGATCGCCTCGACCGATGCGACCTCCGCATCAAACAGCGCCGCCGCGGTCTCTTCCTTCCCAAGCAGCGCGCCGTACACCTTGATCCATTCCATCCGTCCGAGCGGATCCTCCTCGTAGCTCGACCGTTCGATCAGCACGGGAATGCCGAGCTTTTGCAGCTTTTCGCTGACCGCGGGCGAATGGTAGATCATCGTCGATTCAATCGCAAGGCTGCAGTGTTCGGTCAGGATCAGCTCGTAATCGGGCGCATTGTACTTGCCCGCAAACAGCATATCGCCGCGTTCCATCGCATCCCTTGCCGCCGGGATCGACCATCCGTTTGCCTTTGTGCCGGAGAGCCGCACCGCACCGATCCCGTCCAGCGCGCGGAAGAAGTCCATTGCGCTCGTCGCCGCAAGGTAGATGCGGTCGACCGGCCGATACAGCACCGTGATGTCGTCGGGGAGATTTGCGGGCGCTCCCATGCCCTCCGGCACCAGCAGCAGCCTGCCCGTCGCGGGGACCGTGATCAGCTCGTAGCCGTCCGTGTACTGCGTGATCGAAAACTCGGTCGCATAGCGCACCGACGTCTCGCCGACCGGTTCGAGCGCGCTCCAGTCGGGCCCCTCCGGCCGGTCCTCGCTCTGTTTTGTGCCGGAGCAGCCGACCGAAAGAATGCAAAGAACGGCGCAGAGAAGCAGCGCCGTCAGTTGTGCAGGTTTGCGCGTCATGACGCGGGTTTGAGCGACGCGGCGTCGAACGTGATCGTGTATTCGACCTCGTGCGGCTTGCTCATCGCCGTGGTGTCCGCCGTCACGGACAGCGGCTTGTCAAGTGTTTTGACCGGGACCGCGAACACGGAATGCCCGTCGATGTATTCGGGCAGCAGCTTTTCGCCGCCGACCAGCATATAGTCGTACTTGTCGCTGCTCCATTTGACGGTCAGCGTCATGCTTCCGTCCTTCACGGAAAGCGCTGCGGGCGATTCGATCGACGCGCGTCCGCTGCCGCCCTCCAGCGTGACGTTCACGGTATATGCGCCGTCCTGCACGGCAGCCGTCTTTGCGCCGCAGGCGGCAAAGATGAGCAGCATCGCCGCAAGCAGCCCCCAAACAATGATTCGTTTCATACGCTCCTCCGAAACAGAAAACGGCGGCGCGGCATTCCGTGCGGATCCGCCGTGCCGCCTGTCTCTTTTATCCTATTGTACACGTCTTTTTCGCGGTCCGCAAGCGTCAGTTTTGCGGGACCGGATCGCTGACGACAACCTTGTGGTCGTACCACTTGCCCTTTTTGCCGATCAGTGCAAGGTCGAATTCCTCGCCGATCACCGGAACGGGCACATCGAAGCCGTAAACCTCTTCGCTCGTGCCGTCGTCATAGGTAACGGTATCGATCGTCGGCTCAAGCAGCACCGCGCCGTCCTTCTGCGCATCCTCGGCAAGGCCGGGATAGAGGTTCAGGATCGACTTGCCGACAAGACTGATGTGGATGGTCGCCTTGCCGTCCCTGACGGTCAGAACGCCCTTTCCATTGTTCGCCTCGTTGACGTGGAACATCGAGCTGTCGGTTTTGAACGAAGCCGTGTACACGCCGTCCGGAAGGTCGATCTTCGACGTCGGCTGTTCCCCCGTTTTCGTACCGCAGGCGACGGCAAACGCCGCAAGCAGCAGGAGTGTCAGCATCAAAGCAAGTGTTTTTTTCATAGGATCCCTTTCCGATTCATATTATTCGGCGTTGATGACCGCGCCGGTATGTGCCACATAGAGCGCCTGCACGTCCGCAATGCGGCCGAGGCCTGCGATCTGGCAGGTGATCTCAAAGAACAGGCCCGCGTCCTTGAACTGCGAATACCAGGATTCCGGATCGTCCGGATCCGCCATATCGTTGTTCGCGTGATCGCCCGCAACGACCATCAGGGGCCGCAGAACGACCTTGTCGTAGCCTGCCGCATGGACCGCCTCGATGACCGCTTCGCATGCGGTCTCCTCCGGCTCGCCCTCAACGGTGCCGATGAACACGTTCTTGTAGCCGAGCGTCTGCATCATGGTCTGCATCTGGGTATAGGTGACCTTCGCGTTGTGCGAGGTGCCGTGGCCCATGAACACGAACGCAACGCCGTTCGCTTCCGCATCCTCGATCGTCTCGTAGCCCGCGTCCGCTACCGCTGCCGCCGTGACCGCCTTTGCAACCGCTTCCTTGTCCGCGTTGGTCTCTGCGCCGTCTGCGCCGACCTTGCCCAGAAGCGGCAGCGCGACCTTTACGGATTCAAACTTGTCCTGATACTTCGCAACCGCTTCGCAAAGCTCGTCGTATTCCGCGCCCTGCATCAGGTGCGTCGGCTGCACCACGAGGTTCTTGACGCCGTTTGCGACCGCGCGCTCCAGCGCCTGGTCCATGTTGTCGATGAACTCGCCGTCACGTGCCTGCACATGATTGATGATGATCTGCGCGGTGAACGCACGTCTCACAGACCAGTCCGGGTATGCCGCAGCAAGCGCCGTCTCGATGCCGCCGACGTCCTCGGCGCGGCTGTCGTTGAACGACGTGCCGAAGCTCACGACCAGCAGCTCGTTTTCACCGATGCCGTCAGCGTTTCTCGGATCGTCCTTCGACGCGTCGCCGGTGTCTCTGCCGAAGTAGTCGGGATCGGCTTCCTCACCCTCGACCAGTTCCTTCTGCGCGTCGGTGAGCGCATCCCACGCCGCCTTTGCGGCTGCGCACTGCGCGTCGGTGTTCTCATTGCGCTCCTGCACATAGATCGCATCGATCAGAGCCGCGCATTCTGCTGCGAGCTCCGCATCCGTCTTGCCCGCGGGCGCAGGCTCGGCGGATTCCGCGACGGGCGCTGCCGTCGGGTCCGCCTTGGGGGTGTCGCCGCCCTTGCAGGCGAGCGCCATTGCCGCAAGCATTCCGATCGCAAGGATCATTGCAATTGTCTTTTTCATGTTGTTTCCTCCTTCTTTCTCCGGGACGTTTCGTCCCCCCGATGTATTTGATGCTTTACATCAGCACATTCAGCGGCACGAAAAAAGCCCCTTACCGAACCGGTAAAGAGACTGCGTACATAGAGCGCTCCGGAACCCGCAGCATGGTACACAATCAATCCCTCGTGATTTGGAAAACACCTTTTCCGTACCCAACAATCGGCAGGTTTCCCGGCTCGCGGTACAAGATGCTGTCGCCTTCCCGATCGCTCAGTGGCTGCAAATGCCTGACAGCATCGACCCGCATACGGTGACGAGTTCGCACAGGCGTTTCACCTGTTTCCCTATTATCCGACGCCAAAGCGCCGGCACCGACTGCTTTATTCAATTATGGACATTATATCCCCGATCCGAGACCCTTGTCAAGATGCTGCGGCAGAGATTCCCGCATCCGTATGCGGCATGCCGCGGCGTCGTCAATCCTCCTCTTCAAAGTAGCGTTCATATGCCTTTCTGCAGTAACGCCCGATGCGGGCGGACGCGGGGTCGCGGGAGAAATCGTAGGGACCGTTGACCCGCATGAAGTCGATCAGCCCGATGCGGATCGCGCCGGTCGGGCAGTTGAACGAACAGCGCGCGCAGCCGATGCAGGCTTTGCCGAAGCGAAACCTGCCGTCCGAATATGTGATGTTCTTCGTCGGGCAGCGTTTCACGCAGCTCAGGCAATGCACGCATTTCTTTTCGTCTATGCGGAACAGCCGGCCGTTTTTCGGATAGAACCAATGCTCGATGCGGCAGAGCGCGGAGACGAGCTTTGCCGAAAGCGGCGCGGCGATCGGCGTTTCCGTCCCCTCCGCGATCCTGTTTGCCGCATCGGGGATCCGCTCTTGCGCCGTCCGCCACATCAGCGAAGCCAGCTCGTCCGTGTGCCGGAAGACCATGTTGTATGGCATGATGTAATGGAATTCGCCCTTGATCGCGTACCCTTTCTTCTTGAGAATGCGGATCATCTGCGCGGAGGAATTGTCGTTCAGATGCAGCGGCTCGCCGGAGGTTTTCAAAAACCAGACGTTCCCGCCTCCGAGCTGATGGCGGCAGAACGCCTTGAGGATGCGGGGCATATTGAAGCCGTAGACCGGATAGCAGATCACAAGATCGCGCTCCGGCGCCGTCTCCGAACCGTCCGCGATCGTATGAAGGTTGGCCGAAACGCCCTGTTCCGTCAGCGCATCCTGCAGCGCCTTTGCGCATTTTTCGGTGTTTCCCGTTCCCGAAAAGACCCAGATCCCGATCTGCTTTGCCGTCTGCTCCATTGCCCCTGCTGTCCCTGCCCCGATTGATGGCATCAGTTTACCATATCCCGCCCGCCGACGCAAGAAAAAGCCGAAGCACGCAATGCGCTTCGGCCCGGCTTGTTATACGTCCCGTTCCGTGACTTCGACATTCGGATCGGATCTGTTGAAATCGGGACGATTCAAACGAAATTGGCGGGAGGAAGAAATGGCAGTCAAAAACAACCGGCGCGCGCAGATGACGCGCCTGCTTCTGAAAACGGCTTTGATCGAGCTGATGGAGAAAAAGCCGTTCAATGAAATTACGATCAAGGAGATCTGCGAACAGGCGGATCTGAACCGGACGACCTTTTATCTGCATTATACCGACCAGTTCGCCCTGCTCTCGGACGTGGAAAACGAGGTGTATCAAAAGACGCTGGAGACCCTGAAAAACGTCACGCCCGACGCAGATGCGCCGGGCATGATCGAAATGTTTTTGCAATATATCAAGAGCAACGCGTCCCTGTTCCGCATTCTGCTGTTCGATGCGGGCAGCGAAGGCTTCCGCAGCCGGTTTATACAGAACATGCTGCAAAGCCTTCGGGTCAATATTCCCCTCTCCTGCGCCGCCGAGGAGGAGCCGTATCTCCTTTGCTTTCTCATGCAGGGCAGCGTTCATATGATCATGGAATGGATCGATCGCGCGTTCGACATGGAACCCAGACAGCTTACCCTGCTGATCTTCCGTGCCTGCAACCGCGTCGCGCCGTGACGCGCCCGAATCCGGTCCTTTCGCGCGATCAGTCGAGATAACCGTCCCGCGCGTGCACGCCGAAGCGGGCTTCCAATTCGTGCATCTGCGCGTCGGTGATCGTGTTGACGAGCGGCAGATGCGCGATCTTCATCCAGATCTCGGCGGCCTTTTCGGCGGTCTCGATGAGCCCGAAGGTCTCGTCCAGATCGCGTCCCGCGCCGTAGACGCCGTGCTGCGCCCACACGCAAAGCCTTGCCGTCTCCATCTTCTTTGCGGTCGCTTCGCCGATCTCGTTGGTGCCGCAGAGCATCCACGGCAGCACGTTCACGCCGTCCGGAAAGACCACGATGCACTCGGTGCACATCTGCCAGAGCGTGCGCGTGAAGGCGCGTTCGTCGAGGTCGTGCACATAGGTCATGGCAAGAAGATTCGCCGGATGGCAGTGCATGACGATGCGGTTTTCGGGATCGACCTTCCTGCGCGCGATATGGCTCATCATATGCGCCGGAAACTCCGACGTGAATTTGCCGCCGTCCGAAAAGCCCCAAAGCACCTCGGCTTCGGTGCCGTTCTTTGCGAGCCGGACGATGCCGAGATTCTTCGCCGGATCATACTGCACATTCTTGAAATACTTGCCCGTACCGGTGACGAGGAAGAGTTTGCCGGAGAGCTCCGGCGCGGAAAAGCCCGTCGGGATCGTGCGGACGATCGCGGGAAACGTCAGGTATTTGCGCACCTCTTCATCGTCCAGCAGCATGGAAATGTTGCCGCCGTTGCGCTCGTCCCAGCCGTGGTTGTACATGTTCGTCGCGGTGCGGATCATTTCGATCAGAAACGGTGCGTTCAGGATATCCTTCATGCTCTTGCCTCCAAAACTTCTTTTTCGTATGCTTCGATTTGCCGATACCATTCGCCGTCAACGGGCTTCCTGCAGCGGCGGCAGTATTCGTTCCAGACTTCGCCGAACGGCAGGGTCTTGAGCTCCTCCTGCAGCGCCATGAGCTTACTGAAATTGCCGCGATCCTGCAGCGCCTTCAAGTCCTCGTTCGGCTGCAGCAGTGCAAACAGCAGCGCCTTCTGCACGTTGCGATAGCCCGTCACCCACGCGGAAATGCGATTGATGCTGGCGTCGAAATAGTCAAGCGCAATATGCACGCGGTCGAGGCCGCAGCGCACGATCTCACGCGCGATCTCCCGCGTCTCGTCGTCGAACAGCACCACATGATCGGAATCCCAGCGGATCGGCCGCGTCACGTGCAGCGCGATCTCCGGAAAGAACGCCAGCAGCGCGGGGATCTTGTCGCTGACCACCTCGGTCGGGTGATAGTGGCCGTTGTCCATCAGCGGGATGCACTTGTCCCGGTTCATCGCGGCATAGGAGAGCGCGAACTCGCCGCTGCCGACCGTGTACGCCTCGACGCCGATGCCGAAGACCTTCGACTCGATGCAAGGCTTGACCTTGGTAAAATCATACGGCTCTTTGAGGATTTCGTCAATGCTTTCTTTATAGCGCACGCGCGGTCCCATGCGGTCGGCCGGGATATCCTTGAAGCCGTCGCCGGTCCAGATGTTCATCACGCACAGCTCGCCTAAGTTTTCCGCAAGATAGGACGAGATACGGATGCACGCCTTTCCGTGCTCGATCCAGAAGCGGCGCGTGTCCGCATTCGGGCTGGACAGCGTCAGCGGGTCGCAGTTCGGATGGGAGAAGAACGTCGGGTTGAAGTCGCAGCCGAGACCCCGGTCCTTACAGAATTGCATCCATTTTGCAAAGTGCTTCGGCTCCAGCTTGTCGCGGTCCGCCCAGTCGCCGTCCTCAAAGATCGCATAGCTTGCGTGCAGATTCATCTTCGGCCTGCCGGGGATCAGCGACAGCACCTTGTCGATGTCCTGCATCAGCTCGTCGGGCGTTCTTGCCCGGCCGGGATAGTTGCCGGTCGTCTGAATGCCGCCGGTCAGCGGTTTGTTCGGGTCGGTGTCGAAGCCGCGCACGTCGTCGCCCTGCCAGCAGTGCAGGGACACCGGCACGGTCATCAGTCGTTCGATCGCCTGTTCGACGTCCACGCCGTATGCGGCGTATGCTGCCTTTGCTTCCTGAAATGACATATTCAATCCTCCTTTTGCGGGGTGCCGGGGACGTCGCCCCCTACAATTTGTGCTTTGAGATTGCCGAGCGCCGTTGCCTCGATCGGCAGGGCGATCACGTGCTTGCCGGCGGCTTCTTCGGTCAGGCGGTTCAAGAACGCGTTCTTCGCGCCGCCGCCGACGATGTACAGCTTGTCATAGGTCTTTTGGGTATTGCGCTCCAATTCTTCAATCGCCTGCCGGTAGGACAGCGCAAGGGACCGGTACGCGCAGCGGAAATAATCGCCCGCGGTCTGCGGCTTTTCGGTCAGCGCGGCGTCAAACGCGGCCCGCATGGAGTCCGGGGCCAGGAACACATCGGCGTTTGCGTCGACCGTTTCCCCGAACGCGCTTGCCTCCGCCTCCGCCGTGATCTCGCTCCACGGTTTGTCCGGACACAGCTCGGCGCGCAGCCGGTTAGGGAGCCACATGCCCATGATGTTCTTCTGGTAGCGGTTGTAGCCCGTGCCGCCCTCGTTGGACCAGTTGGCGCGCTCGCTTGCCGCGTCCGTGATCGGTTTCTCCGTTTTCAAGCCCAGCAGGGACCATGTGCCGGAGGAGATATACGGCGCGTTTCCGTCCATTGGAATGCCCTCGACCGCGCTGCCGGTGTCGTGCGTGGCGCACAGGCACACCCGGATCCCCTCATATGCGCCGATCGGCGTCCCCGGCCTCTCAAGGGGATGAAACAGACGCTTCGGCAGGCCGAGCGCCGCAACGATCTGCGGATCGTACTCGCCCGTCACGGCGTTCACCATGCCGGTGGTCGTCGCATTGGTGTACTCGTGACTTTTGACCCCGGTGAGCCGGTACAGCAGGTATTCCGGGATCATCAGAAACTCCGTCGCGCGATCGAGCCGTCCCGCTTCCTTGTCCGCATACAGCTGATAGATCGTATTGAACGGCTGAAACTGAATGCCGGTGCGGCGGTAGAGCTCCGAAAAAGCCATCCTCTCATGCACCTTCGGAATGACCGCTTCCGTGCGATGATCGCGGTAGGCGTACACCGGATAAACGGTCGCGTCGCCGTTCAGCAGCACATAGTCCACGCCCCATGTGTCGACGGACAGGCTGTCGATGTGCGGATACCGTTCCTTTGCAAGCGCAATGCCTTTTTTTACATGATCGAGCAGCGTGTCGACGTCCCAAGTCAAGTGTCCGCCGCGCTCCCGAACGCCGTTTGGAAAGCGGTACACCTCGTCGGTTTTCCACTGTCCGTTTTCGACCCATCCGACGATATGCCGGCCGCTCGACGCGCCGATGTCGATCGCAAGAAACCGCTTCATGCTTCCTCCGTATAGACGTGCCGCCCCGCGCCGACGGTTTCGGTTCTGCCGGAGGGCAACGTGATCCTTGCCTCGCAGTTTGCCGGGACGTCGACCGTGTAGGTCGTTTTGCCGTCCGTTCTCTCCCACTTGCTTACGATCCTGCCGAACACGCTGTTGTACGACGCCCCGGCATGCGTGAAGTGTCCGCCGGGCACAGGCGCGACCGTGAACCGGTTCTCACCGTCGACGCGGATCCCGCACATGGCGGAAAACAGCCATTCGACGACCGCGCCCTTGGAATAGTGATTCAGCGAACCGATGCCGCCGTTGGCCGTGTTCGGGCCTTCCCATGCCTCCCAGATCGTTGTCGCGCCGTTCTTCGGCATCGAAAGCCATCCGGGGATCTCTTCGTTTTCGAGCAGCCGGTATGCCGCTTCGATATCGTACGACGCGAGCACGTACAGGATCAGCGGCGTCGACAGAAAGCCCGTGCCGAGCCGCCAGCCGTAATGCGCCAGCGCTTCGATCAGACGCTTCCTTGCGTACGCCGTCTGCTCCTCATCCAAAAGATCGAAGAACAGGCCGCGCACCAGCTGCGCCTGCCGGTCGGTGTCAAGCGAATACTCCTTCGACCGCATCAGTTCGCGGTACGTGTCTTTGACGTGCGCCGCAAACGTCCTGTAGCCTTCCGCCTTCTCCGGCTCGCCCAGCGCGTCCGCCATCTCCGCCATCAGCCGCATGGTATAGGCGGTATACGCCGTCGCCGTCTCCGGGTGCGTGATCACGCAGGTTTTCCACGTCTGCGGATTGACGTCCTGCGGCTCCGCCCATTCTCCGTATGCCTGACCGCAGTTGTTCAGATATTTGCGAGCAGCTGCGGAGATCGTGACCTTCTTCGCCGTCGGATACGGCTTGCCGCAGCGGTTTTGCTGAAACGCGGCATATTTCTGCATGCCGTTCCAAAAGCGCTTCAGAACGGCGGCGTCGCCGCTGTGCTTCCACAGCACGTAGGGCATGATGATCCCGGCGTCCGCCCAGCCGACGCACCCGTCCATGGCCCGCATGTAGAAGTCGGTCCCGCCCTCCGGGGCGATCTGCGGCAGCTTGCCGTTGCGCTTCTGCCAGTCATACACGTCGGTCAGATACTTTTTCGCAAACGGAAGATAGTCGAACAGATAGCTTGCCGTGCCGCAGAAGATCTGCGCGTCGCCGGTCCAGCCGTGCCGCTCGCGCGTCGGACAGTCGGTCGGGATATCGAGGTGGTTGCCCTTTGCGGACCAGAGCGTGGCTTCAAACAGGCGATCCAGCAGCGGGTTCGAGGAGGAAAAACCGCCGGTGCGCTCCAGATCGGAATAGACCGCGATCGCCTCGACGGATTCCGGATCGAGCGCAAGGTCCGTTTCGACCTCGGCATACCGAAAGCCGAACACCGCAAAGGTCGTTTTGTATGCGTTTTGCCCTTCGCCGCATGTGTAGTCGATCCGCTGCAGCGGCGTCGTATATTTCTTATGGGAAAGCTGAATGTTCTTCTGCGTGAGGTTTCCGGTCTCGTCGAGCATCTCGCCGAAGCGCCACACCATCCGCTGCCCGACGCGCGCATGTACGGAAAACGCGACATAGCCTGCGATATTCTGCCCGAAATCCAGAAGCGTTTTCCCGTTCGGCGCGGTCGTGATGACCGGACGCAGCCGTTCATGCTCGGTGACCGGCACGTTGTTCGACGCCGTCGGCACAACGGAATGGCTCGTTTCCTTTGCGTGACCGGTGTACATTGGCGTACGGAACGCCTCGACGATCTCGCCGTCCTTGTTGTCCGCAAGGCGGATCGGGCCGTCGTTCGACCACTGCCACGAACGGTCGGTGCAGACCGTCTCCTGCGTGCCGTCCTGATAGACGATCTCCAGCTGAAGAAGCAGCTTCGTCTCCGTGCCGTACTGGTTTTTGCGGCCCCACGCGCCGCAGCTGCCGCGATACCAGCCGTCGGCAAGCTGCGCACTGAGCTCGTTTTCACCCGCGTGCAGCAGCGCCGTCACGTCATAGGTCTGGTACTGCACGCGCTTGCGGTAGTCCGTATAGCCCGGCGCAAAGCAGAAATTGCCGATCCGTTTGCCGTCGAGCCGCGCTTCATACAGCCCGCACGCCGTCGCGTACAGCCGCGCGGACGCCACCGGCTTCTCGATTCTTACGACCTTTTTGAAGCAATCGACCGGATAGCGCTCCTTCTTGTTCGGCACGTAATCGCCGGTGATCCACTTCGCCTGCCAGTCGGTCGCGTTCAGAAGTCCCGTCTCGAAGAACGCTGCGCTCCATGCGCCGGGTTCACCTTTCTCGTCGTACAGGCGCACCCGCCAGTTCACACGCTCGCGGGACGCAAGCAGCAGCGGGTATTCGGCGTGCATCGCGGCGCTTACGACCCGGCCGCTGTTCCACTTTTCACATTCGATCTCATAGGCGGTCTGCTTTTTGCCGCCCTCGCAGTTCCACGAAAGCCGCGGGTTTGGGACGTCGATCCCGATCGGATCGAACAGATGCTCTGTTTTCAGTCGGATCGCGTTCATCGCTCATACCTCTTCCTGTTTCGGTTCGTTCTTCGCCTCGTGCCGCGCCTTGATCTCGGCCTGCTTCTTCGGCAGATCCTTTTCGACGTTCAAAAACAGCAGGATCGCAACGAGCGCAATGCCCGTGAACACCTCAAGCCCGACGAAAGCGAATGAGATCATGCCGTTGACGCCGCCCGACTGCTGCATGGCGACCGTCACGATCTTGGCGGGCTGCAGACTTTCCACCGGGATCTGCGGGATCAGGCCGTTCGCGGAAAGGAACGCGCTCGCTTCGGCGCGCAGATCAAACACCGGCTGCAGCCATGAATGGATGTGCGTGCCGATGTTCGAGAAGAAGTCCGGCGCGCTCGGAAGAACGATCTGCGGCGCCGCCATCTTGAACTCGGTCGGCGCGATATAGCCGGAGCCGGACAGCATCCAGTTGAACACGCCGGTCATGATGCCGACCATGGCGACCGCAATGATGTTGTAGATTGACATCGCCGCGCCGTCGAGGCGCACGTCCGTCTTCCATTCGACATGGTCGAGACAGTCCGCAAACAGCGCCATGAACACGTATGCGCACGGCAGGCCGCCGATGTTCTTGATAAACTGGCCGATCAGCACCATCACGAGGTTCGATCGGAAGATCCAGCAGATCAGCGACCCCGCCGCGTACAGGATGAAGCCGACCATGGTCACGTTGCGCTTGCCGAACCGCTTGGCGAGCGGCCAGACCGCAAAGATGCCGATGCCCATCGGAATGCCGCCGATCACCGAAACCAGCATCTGTGTGATGCCGTCGTTGTACGTGCCGAGCACATAGTTGCAGTAGTAGACGAGACCGATGTTCTTGAGCGTCGTGCCGACCGTGTATAGGAGGAAGTACGCATACATGAGGAGCATGTATCTGTCGGTGAACAGGATCTTCATCTGCCGGAGGAACGGCAGCTTGGTCTCCTCGCCCGCCTGCGTCGTTTCCTCGGTGACGCGCTCCTTCGTGAAGAAATACTCCAGAAGCGTCAGCGGCAGCGCGACGATCGAGATGATGCACATCAGCGTGATCCACTTGCCCTTGTCGACGCCGATCGCGGGCATGATGAGCATCGGGAAGATCAGCGCGACCAGGATGCCGCTCATCATGATCGTGGTGATCTGGTTGAACACCGAAAGCCCTCCGCGGTCGGTCGAGTTGCGGGTCGAGAGCGGGACCATCAGCCCGTGGCTCATGTTGAAGATCGTGTATGCGAACGAATAGAACAGGTTGTAGGAGACCATGATCCAGATCGCCTTCACGGTTTCGTTCGATTCGGGCACGGTGAAGAGCAGGATGCCGGTGATCGGCACAAGGAACGCCGACAGCAGCAGCCACGGACGCGCCTTGCCCTCCTTGGTGCGCGTGCGGTCGATGACCTGTCCCATGATGACGTTGGTGATCGCGTCGATCACCTTCGAGATCATCGGGAAGACGACGATGAACGCGCCCGTCAGCTTCAGCACGTCGGTGTAATAGACGTTCAGGTACGTCGCAAGCACCGCATTCAGAAGCAGCGCGCCGGCGGGACCCAAAAGGTATCCGAGCCACTTTTCCTTTTTGGTGACGTTCGGGGAATTGACAAGACTCTTGGGCAGCTTCATGCGTTTTGTTCCTCCTTCGGCAGCTTCGGTACCTTGATCTTTTTCAGAAAACAGCGGATCCCTTTGAACAGGTGTCCGTTGGTGAGTTCCACAAAGGCTTCGGCAAAGTTATACGGGAACTGCCTGCCCGCGCACATGGACAGCGCGCGCGGCGAATTGCTGTCGATCGTGCGCGCCATGAAGTACGCGGCCTTGATCGCGTTGTCGCGTTCGGGACCGGCCGGCAGCTTCTCCGCCTTCTTCATCTGCTTTTTCGGCACCGAAAGCACCGCGTTGTACAGGATGCGGCCCATGAAGCTCTGCCTAAGGTCGGTGAAGCGCGATTCGAGCGTCACCGGATAGGTCGGCTGCTCTTCGGGCACGGTGTACGCGTCGGAATACGCCGTTTCCGGCTCGTCCTCGACCGTGATCGTGACCGTTCTGCTTTCGCCGGGGTTCAGGTAGACCTTTTCAAAGCCCCTGAGCTCGCCGTCGACGAACAGCGCGGAAACCTCGCCGCCGAATCTGTCGCCCGTGTTGGTCACGGTCTCGGTGTACACATTGCCGTTCTTTGTCCATTCGGAATGCGCAAACGTCGTGTAGGACAGTCCGAAGCCGAACGGGAACCGCACGGGGATACTGTGCTTGTTGTAATAGCGATAGCCGACCTCGGTCCCCTCGGCGTAGACCTCGCGGATGCCCTTGCCGAAGGTCTCATGCCCCGGCACGTCCTCATAGCGCATCGGCCACGTCTCCGCGAGCTTGCCGGACGGATTCCTGACGCCGAACAGCAGATCGTACACCGCCGTGCCGCCGTTCTGTCCCGGCAGATACATGTTGAGGATCGCGTCGACCTTCTCGCAGAACGGAAGCTCGACCGGCGAACCGCCGAACAGGACCACGACCGTCCTCTTGCCGCTTGCCGCAAGCGTGTCGATCTCCCGCAGCTGCTCCTCCGGCAGACGCATGTCCTCGCGGTCGATCCCCTCGGATTCGTACATGTCGGTCAGCCCCGCAAAGATCAGCACCGTGTCGCTGTCGGAAAGCGCATACGTCTTTACGCCGTGCGCATCGAACGCGTCCTTCGGCGAGGTGACCTTTGTCGGCCGGATCATCGAGCTGCCCGCGCCCTGATAGCGCATGTTGGCAAAGAGCTCGCCCGCAATGTGCAGCTTTTCCGTGCCGGAAAGCGGCAGCACGCCGTTGTTTTTCAAAAGCACCGCGCAGTCCGCGGCGATCTCGCCCGCAAGCGCGTGATGCGCGTCCCAGTCCACCGGCTTCGGATCGGCGGGCTGCACGTATCGGTCGACCCAGCGGAGGATGTTCCGGCAGGCGTTGTCGAGGGCCTCCGCGGGCAGCGAGCCGTCCCTGATCCCGTCGAGGATCCACCGGCGGCAGATCGCCGTATCGCCCGGC
>CAKJYC010000018.1 GCA_918244965.1 Clostridiales bacterium
AACTGCAAGGTATATTTCACCGATCCTTACTGTGCATGGCAGAAAGGAACCAACGAGAACCTGAACGGGCTGCTGCGTGAGTTCTATCCGAAAGGTCGGAATCTCTCAAGGGTCAGTCCGGCAACACTGAAAAAGAACCTGGCGTTGATCAACGCCAGGCCCAAGAAAGTTCTCGGCTTCAATAAACCGGTTGATTTGTTTGATCTTTCTATCTCTCAGTGTTGCACTTAGTTTGACAATTCATCTTGCAAAAAAACGTATCCCTTTGCCGCAACGGCCCTTCGATGCGGGTTATCTTGCGTGCTCCTTGATCGCGCCGCTGCGGTAGGCCGCGAGGAGCTGATGCAGATCCTCGACGCGGGTCAGCAGCGTCTTGCCCACGTCCGTATCCGCGACGCGCTTTCTGACGGCGGGCGTGTAGACGGTCTGCTGGGTGGAATGAATGTCCACCTCGGAGCGGATCGCCTCGTTGACCGTCACGAACGGATCGTGGCAGGACAGGATCATATGCTGCGAATTGTAGATCAGCGTATAGCCCGCGATGCCGGTCGTCGACTGGTACGCCTTGGACATGCCGCCGTCGATGACGAAGATGCGGCCGTTCGCCTTGATCGGCGATTCGCCCTTTTTGATCTTGACCGGCACGTGGCCGTTGATGATGTGCGAATCGGGATCGTCACTGAGCCCGAACTCTTCGAGGATCTTCACCGCGAAGTCCTCATGCTCGGCCAGCTTGAAGTACGGGTTCTTGTGCTCCTCGTGCGTGGTCTTGTCCTCGATAAAGTAGCGCTCGAAGGTCGTCATCTTGTCCTTGCCGAACAGCGGCGAATCGGTTCCGCACCACAGGTACCAGTAGAAATCCAGCCCCTGTTCGCGCTCCGGCGTGCCCCACCTGGTAAAGAAGCCCTGCCGGACCAGTGCATCGGCTTTGTCGAACAGCGCCTTGCCGGAATATGCCTTGCCGTCGATCGTGACCGCGGCAAAGCTGCCGTCCGGATTCGAGGGCACGCAGCCGTGGAACAGCAGATTGCCGTTACACACAAGATACATGCTTCCGTGCGAGAACAGGAACTTCGTATGCTCGCGGATCTTGCCGGAGTGATAGAACGCCGTGCGCAGCTTATCCATGAGGTCCTCTTCCGCCTCGGTCAGCACGTACGGATCGGAGGGCAGCACTGTCGGGAAATGCGTGTCGCACAGCGGATATTCAACGCCGTCGATCGTGATCGTGCCGCGCTCGTAGTCGATGCGGTGCAGCATGCGGCGGTGCTCCATCCTGTATTCCGGATTCTGTTCGATGATCTGCCCCTCCAGCTTGAAGAGGATGATCGCCATCGCCTTGTGCATTTTGGCGATCATTTCGGGATTGTCGTGATGCGCGTCGCCGACCTCGCGCGGCAGAAAGCGCGTGCACGGATCATCCCCGTACGTTTCGAGCGCAAACTTCAGAAGCGGCGACAGCGAGATCCCGTAGCCGTCCTCGATCGTGTCGACGTTGCCGTACTTCAGGGAATTGATGATGGCCGTCGCGATCAGCGCGCGGTTGCCTGCGGACGCGCCCATCCAAAGAATGTCATGGTTGCCCCACTGGATGTCAACATTGTGATAGTTCAAGAGCCGGTCGAGAATGATGTGCGCGCCGGGACCGCGGTCGAAGATATCGCCGACGATGTGCAGCCGGTCGATGACGAGCCGCTGGATGAGGGTGGAAAGCTCCACGATCATCGTGTCCGCCTGCTCGGTCTCGATGATCGAGCGGATGATCTCGTTGTTGTAGCGGATCTTGTCCTCGGTCTCGATCGCGTGCAGCAGCTCGTCGATGATGTAGGCATAGCCCTCCGGCAGCGCCTTGCGGACCTTGGAGCGCGTATACTTCGACGCGGAAAACCGGCAGACCTCGACAAGCCGCCGCAGCGTGATCTTGTACCATTCCGCATTGACGACGCCCGCCCTTTTGAGCTGATCGAGCTTCTGCACGGGGTAATAGATCAGCGTTGCAAGCGTGTTGCGCTCCGCCTCGGTCACCGTGTTTTCAAACAGGATGTCGATCTTCTTGCGGATCACGCCCGACGCGTTTTTCAGCATGTGCAGAAACGCCTCGTATTCGCCGTGGATGTCGCTGATAAAATGCTCCGTGCCCTTCGGCAGGCACAGGATGGCCTTCAGGTTGATGATCTCCGTGGAGACCTCCGCGATCGTAGGATATTCGCGTCCCAGAAGCTTCAGATACCGCATGTCCTCAAACGACAGTTTTTCCATTTGCCTACCGCCTTTACATGATTCTGTTTTCATTGTATCATGCCCCGCGCGCCTTGTCACCCGGTTTGCAAAATATAACAAAAACCGGAGAATTTCTCCCCCGGTTCAAATCGGCTTATAAAGCTCAGATCCTGTCGAGCAGCTCGACCGGCTTAATCAGCAGCGCGCAGACGACGATCGCAATGACCGTGTTCGGCAACATGTACGCGCCGTTGTATACCAGCGAAAACAGCCATGCGTTGGGCGTGTTGACAGCCAGACCGAAGAAGTCCGACGTGGGTTCCGCATACATCGCATAGATCGTGATGCCGCTGACAAAGTGAACGGCAAACCGCGCGACGCAGCCGATCAGCGCGGACACCGGCAGCATGTACTTCTTCTGCCGCAGAACGCCTGCAAACCCGACAAACATATATGCGATCGAGTAGTCAAGCAGCATGCTTTCCCAGTTGACCGCATGCCCGCCGGCAAGGAAGAACTTGAGCGTGCCGAAAGCAAGGCCCGCAAGAAGGCCCTTCCAGAGGCCCCAGCGATAGGCAAAGACGATCAGCGGGACCATCACGAAGTCGATCGAACCGCCGAGCGCGGCGATCGGGATCTTCAGGTAGCTCAGCGCGATTGCAAGACCGACGCTGATGCCGCCCTCTGTCAACATACGAGTGGCTGTTTTTTTCATTGTTTCTCCTCCAATACTACAATTGCCGCCCCGTCGGGCGGCAGTCGAAAAAGCAGATGGTTACGCTTCCTACGATGGCATGACCCAACAGGTTCCAAGGGTGCTTCTCAGCCGAAGGTCGTTCGGCGCCCCTGCGTCGGGACAATCATAGCAAAAACGCGCCGGTTCGTCAAGAACTAACGCGTAAATATCGTAAAATCGCGCAGCCGGATGCGCACCAGGCCGAGGATCTGATCGGGATCGAGACAGCCGATCGAGGGCTTGCGGCTGTCCTCGCCGTAGTTGCGGTCGTCCGACAGCACAAACACCTTGCCCTCCGGCACCTTGGTCTTTTTGATGTCGAGCGGCGCGCCCGCCTCGTAGCGGTCCTCGTCCATGCCGTAGCTTCCGTCGATGATGAGCACGCCGTCGTGCGCCTCGATCGTCTCGCCGCCCAGCGCCACGACGCGCTTGATGAGCAGCGTCCCGGTGTCCGGATCGCGGAATACAACCATGTCCCCGCGCTGATATTCATGGAAATGCCGGTACAAACGGTCGTAAAAGACGGTGTCGCCCTCTTTGAGCGTCGGCGACATGGACGGGTCGGCGATGTGCACCGGCGAAAACCACACGAACAGCACGGCCATCACAAGCAGAAGCGCCAGCGCCCCGGAAAAGATCCAGGTCAGAAGCCCCTGCATGCGGTGTTCGGTTTTATAGCGTTCGGTGCGCGTCATCATTTCACGGTATGGATCCCGGTCACCAGATCGGAAAAACCCTTGATCTCATCCAGATTCATAACGACCAGAAGGACCTTGCCGACCACGTGGTTCAAGGGGATCGCGCCGACCTTCTCGTTGCGCGAATCGCGGCTGACCGGGCGGTTGTCGCCCATGACAAAGACCGTGCCCTCCGGCACAACGTTGCCGTCCAGAAGGGAAACCGCGATTTCCTCATAACCCTTGAGGTTGTTTTCCGGCGTGTAGACGCCGTTCAGATACGGCTCGTCAAGCCATTCACCGTTGATGTATACGCCGCCGTCCTTCAGCTCGATCGTATCGCCCGCAACGGCGATCACGCGCTTTACACGGGTCGCGTATTGGATCTTGTTATCGGTATAATACCGGTCCGGATAATAGCATATCACGATATCGCCGCGCTTCGGCGAGGAAAACGCGTATGCCAGCCGGTTGACCAGCATGACGTCGTTGTGTTCAAGCGTAGACTGCATCGACCGTCCGTCCACGCGCACCGGATCGAAAACGACCGCCCGCAGCGAAAGCATGATCAGAACGATCATCAGGAAATACGCAAAGAAATCCAGCAGACGCCACAGCTTGCCGCCCTTCAGGGTTTCGTTGCGCTTTTCCGCTTCGTGCTTTAGCTTTCTGACTGACTTGATGATCGGCATGATTCCGTCTCTTTTCCGATGATTTGTTTGGCCGCCTTCAAAAAGGCGAGCCGGTCGAGCATCACGACGCGTCCGCAGCCGTGACACTTGAGCTTGACGTCCGCGCCGACGCGCGTGACCGTCCAGGTATCCGTGCCGCACGCATGCGGCTTTTTCATGCGCACGACGTCGCCGAGCGCAAACGTTTCGATCATTGCGGCTCCCCTTCGTAGCGGATGTAGCGGTCGACCGCCTCCGCGATCTGCGCCGCCTTCTCCTCATGGATCCAGTGTCCGGTGTTGCGGATGCTGTGGTACACGCAGCCCGGCATCCGCTTTCGCAGCTCGAACAGACGCTCCATCGGCTGCATGCGGTCCTCCTCGCCCCAGATGATGAAGAATTCGCGGCCGGATTTTTCCAGTCCCTCCAGCACGTAATCCTCGTCAAAGTTGCGGATCGCGTACATGATCGCCTGCCGCGACGCATGGTCGTCGCAGGTCTTGTACATCTGTTCGATCACCTGCGGCGTGCACACGGTCCCGTCGTAGTAGAACAGCGGCAGATACCTTTCAAAATCCTTTTTGCCGTACATCTCGCGATAGAACGGTCCGAGCGGCTTTTCGAGGCGGCGGAGCTTTTTCGGCATGTGCTCCGTGATCCCGCCCGGCGTCAGCGCGACGACCTTCATAAACCGGTCCGAGTACTTGACGGCCGCGTGCATCAGATACATTGCGCCCATCGTCACGCCGAGCGCATGCGTTTTTCTGACGCCGAGCGCGTCGAGACACTTCACGATGATATCCGCCATCTCGTCCATCGAATAGTTCAGCGACAGCGGACGGTCCGAATGTCCGGAGCCCGGCAGCTCGATCGCAACGGCGCAGTAGCCCTTGGCAAGCTGCGGCATCAGTTCGCGCCACGTATAGACCGACTGCCCTACAGAATGCACGAGCAGCAGCGGTTCGCCGCTGCCCATCGACAGATAATGGATGCGGCACGGCTCCGGCGCTTTTCCCTTGAAACCGGGCAGTTCGATTGTCACATAGTCGCCGATCAGGTCGGAATTGACGATCGGCTTATACTCGTTTGCCATAAAACACCTCTTGTTTGCTTTCGATTATACCGCCATGCTCCCCGTGATGCAAGAATACGGCGGAAAACTTTTCTTTTTGTACATAGTTCTGTTGCAAAAATATCGAGTTTTGCTCTTATCTTGTGAAAAAAGGAGTTGCGGTTTTCACAAAAACGCTTTTCTTTCCGGGAAAAATCTGTTATGATAATAGCGGTAGAAAAGCGCTGTGAAATACGGCTTGGTATTTTGTACGCAAAAGATTGGGGAAAACACATGGAAGAGCTCAGAAAAATTTGGTCCGACGCGCGGGAGATCCTCCGGCCGCAGATCTCGGCTGTCACGTTCAACCGCTGGATCGACGCGCTCGATCCGGTCGCCGTACAGAACGGAATTTTGGTTCTGGAGGCATCGGACGAGATCGTGAAAAACACCGTGACGGAATACTATTCCGATTATGTGAGGACCGCGGTGCAGAAGGCCGACCCGGACGTTCTGAACGTGCTGATCGTTCTGCCCTCTCAAAGAAAGGACTTTATCCGAAACGCGGAGGATGTGTCTTTGAATTCGCTGACGCTGAATCCGAAGTACACGTTTGAGACGTTCGTCGTCGGCAAGTCGAACAACTTTGCGCATGCGGCGGCGGTCGCGGTCGTCGAAGCGCCGGGCATGGCTTATAACCCGCTTTTCCTGTACGGCGGCGTTGGGCTCGGCAAGACGCATCTGATGCATGCGATCGGACATGCCGTGAAGCAGGCGAATCCCGCAGCGCGAATCGTCTACGTCACGAGCGAAATGTTCACAAACGATATGATCGAAGCGGTCCGCGCGGGCAAAAACGTCGAATTTCGTCAGCGCTACCGCAACGTGGACCTTCTGATGATCGACGATATTCAGTTCATCGCGGGCAAGCAGGCGGTGCAGGAGGAGTTTTTCAACACGTTCAACACGCTGCACAACGCGGGCAAGCAGATCGTCATCAGCTCGGACCGTCCGCCGAAGGAGATCCGGGCGCTGGAGGAGCGTCTTTCGTCCCGCTTCGAGTGGGGTCTTGTCGCGGACATTCAGGTGCCGGATCTGGAAACGCGAACCGCCATTTTAAGGAACCGCGCGCAGAACGATCATGTGGAGATCTCCGACGAGATCATCAACTACATCGCGGAAAACATCGTCGACAACATCCGGAAGCTGGAGGGCAGCCTGAATCGCGTGATCGCATATGCGCGCATCAAGCGGATGCCGATCACGATGAACCTTGCGAAGGAAGCGATGAAGGAGATCCTGCCGCAGAAAAAGGCGATCGAGGTCACGCCGGACCGCATCCGTGAAACGGTCGCGGAATACTACTCGGTGCCGGTGGAAAGCATGCTTTCCGAGCGGCGTGATAAGGAGGTCGTGATGCCGCGGCAGATCGCAATGTATTTCTGCCATACGCTGTTAAGTCTTCCTTATAAAAGGATCGCAACGCTGTTCGAGCGGAACGATCATACTACGGCGATCTCGGCCTGCAACAAGATCGAGAAGATGATCGCGGACGATCCCGCCTTCCGGGATACTATCGAGAGCATCAAGACACGGATCCGCGAAGGATAAGTTGTCCACAGATTGCGGATGTGTCAAGTGGAATGATTTGGGATTGCGGGGAAAAAGCGGATAACACGGAAAAGGACGTTTCTTTTCCACAGACCTTCCGCACGGAAGCCCACGGAAAAACAGGCGGCAATACCGTGCAAAACCCGTGTTTTCCGTTTTGTCCACATCCCCTACTGATACGACTGCTGTAAACATACTGAAGCATCGAAGAAACGATCGACGAAATGGTGGATAACCGCCGGAAAGGAAACACTATGAAATTTACCATGCTGACCGAAGACCTGTGCGCAGGCGTTCTCTCCGTCATCAAGGCGCTGCCCGTCCGTTCCGCAATGCCGGTTCTGGAGGGCGTTATGATCGAAGCGACCCAAAACGGCCTGCATCTCACATGCTCCGATCTGATGTTCCAAAAGGAATGCGAGCTGCCGGCAACGGTAGAGGAGGAGGGCAAGTGTGTTCTGAAGGGAAAATTCCTGTCCGAAATTTTAAGAAAGCTGCCGAACGGAACGCTGACCGCCGAACAGGAGGGTATGAATCTGAAGCTGCAGAGCGGCCGTGTGCGTCAGCGCCTGCAGTGCATCGAATTTGACGAGTTTCCGGTCATGCGTGCAAAGGGAGACGCCGTGAATATCACCGTTCCCGCCGAAACGCTGCGGACCATGATCGACCGCACGGTGTTCGCCGTTTCGCAGGACGATTCCCGTCCGGTGCTGACCGGTACGCTGGTCGAAGCGAATGCGGAGACGCTGACGCTGGTTGCGACGGACTCCTTCCAGTTCGCCATGACGACGCTGCATCCCGAAAAACCGCTTGCGGAGAAAAAGACGATCGTGCAGGGCAAGGTCATGACCGAGATCGGCAAGATGGCCGAGGAGACCGAAAAGGAAGTGACGGTGTCTCTCACGCAGACGCATCTCACGGTGCAGGTCAACGATTCGCGCCTGACCGCGCGTCTTTTGGACGGCAACTATATCGACTACAAGCGCATCATTCCGAAGGACTGCAAGACGCGCGTGCTCGTGAATACGCAGGATCTGTATTCCATCACCGACCGCGCGCAGCTGATCGCCAGAGAAGGAAATAACAGCATCATTCTGCACTTTGCAGACAATGCGCTGACGGTCAATGCGGAGAGCTTCGTCGGCCGCGGCGAGGATTCCATGGAGGTCAGCATTGTCGGCGATCCGATCGACATCGCCTTCAATCCGCGCTACATCATCAACATTCTCAAAAATATTCCGGACGAAACGGTTTATATGGAATTCAACAGCCCGATCAGTCCGTGCGTCATCCGCCCGATCCAGGGCGACGCCTACCTTTACCTGATCGTTCCAATGCGCGTGTATTGAATACAATAGCAGGGGAAGATCTTTCCTTCTCGTTCCGCTTTTAAAAGGGAGGCTGAGATCAGCCTCCTTTCCTATTATCTAATAAAAAAAGGGATGCTCTTTTGAACATCCCTTTTTTCTTTGAATTCGTCAGTCGGTGAACTCGTAGTCGAGATCATAGCCGTCGTTCAGAATCGCGTCGCCGGCCAGAGAACCGTAAGGATCCTTCCGGGAGACCCGGAATTTTTTCAGCTTCGGGCACTTCGGCAGATAGTCATAATACTGCTTGAACTTCAGCGGGCAGTTGGCAAGATTGACGATCTTGAGCGTTTTGAACTGCGGGAAGTACGACAGATCGCTGATATTCGTGCTGTAGATGCGCAGATCCTGCAGCTTTTTCATCTTTGTCAGCGGCTCGACCGTTTTGATGTTCTTGTTGCTTCCGAGGTTCAGGATCACGACTTTGTTGAGATTCTGCAGCGGCGTGACGTCCGTGATATAGTTCTTATACAGGTAGAGCTCCGTCAGCTCGGTCAGCTTTGCAATCGTTTCCAGCTCCTCGTCACTGATCCGGTTGTCGCCGAGCTGCAGATATTCGAGCTTCGTCAGGTTTTCGAGCGGATCCAGATCGCTGATCTTGTTGTGGCAAAGGTTTAGCTTCTTCATATTCACAAGAGGACGGATCCATTCGATGCTCGTGATCGGGTTGCCCGCACATGTTTTGAGCTCCAGATGCTCCAGCTTTGTGAGTTTGGAAAGAGGCTCATAGGTATCGAACCAGCAGTAGTCAAGATCGAGCACCTTAAGGTCCGGACACAGCAGGACCAGCATGTTCAGCTCGTCGGCCGAGATATGGTTATAGTCCTTTTCCTTTCCGTTTATTTTCAGCGCCTTGCCGCTGATCTCCGTCGTCCCTCTCGCAATGACGGCGCCGCCGAAGGTAAACGAATCCGGAAGCGCTGTGGAAGGAGGCGTCGGCGGTTCGGTGGCGGGATCGGTCGGCGGCGGTGTAACAGGCTGCGCGGACGGCGTATCGGGGACCTCCGTCGGCGATTCTGTTTCCGTATCGGACGGAACCGGCGTTTGTACACCTGCCTCCGGCGAAGCGGGCGCAGGCTTCTCGTCGACCTTTTCCGGCCTTGTGAAACTGAAGGTTGTGACGCCCCATTCGTCGCTGCTGACCTCGCGGAGGAAGATCACGTCATACTGATACCGGTACGTATAGTACTCGTCCTTCGCAAGCATGTGAATCTGTGCAACGTCGCGGATATATCGCTTCTGTCCGTGCGTTTCCAGCGTGACGTCGTGATCGACATCATAGGTATAATCGGTATATCCCTTCAGATCGTTCTGACAGAATGATTTGAAAAACCCGCGGACGACGGAATCCGGCACGCCCTGCTCGTCGGAAAGCTGCACGGAGGCCGAAACGGAATCCTCTTCTTTCTGATTGCAGCCGGGAAGCAGGAATGCCAGTATCACGCCGATGCCGGCGAGCAATACGACGGTCAGCACGATCATCAGGATCAAAAACGTTTTATTGGATTGTTTTTTTTCCATCCATACCCCTCCTTCTGTTTTATTTATATCCATTATACCACGGAATCCGCCGGAAGAAAAGAAAAAAGTCCCCGTCTGAGGGACTACAGAATTTTTTTCGGGATAAAATCGAGATAATCGGCGGAAACGGTGTGATAGCGAACGCCGTTCGATTCGCCGTTGAAGGCGAACCGGTGCGAAGGACCGTGCAGGTGTCCGTATACGACGTCGGAAACGCCTGCCGTCTCAAACCGCAGCGCAAACGCGCTCTTCTCGCCGGTCTCGGAAAACGGCGGGTAGTGCAGCATGCCGATCGCGGGCGCGCCGTGCGGAAGCTGACCGAGCGACAGATCGAGCCGGATCAGCTCGCGTTCATAGAGCTTGCGGTCCTCGCTCTCCTTGAAATGAGAGGATTCCGGGATCGTCCAGCCGCGCGTGCCGCAGACAAACAGCTCGCCGAAGCGGAAGACGTCGTTCTGCAGCGCATACATGCACTCCGGCAATGCCGTGCGGACCTTGGTCACGCTTTGCCACCAGTAGTCGTGATTGCCGCGCAGTAGGAGCTTTTTTCCCTTCATGCCGCCGATGTATGCAAGGTCGGCGATTGCGTCGGAAAGGTACATCGCCCAGCTGATGTCGCCGGGGATCAGAACAAGATCGTCCTCGCCCACCGTATCCTGCCATGCTTCGCGAATGCGCGCTGCGTGATCCTTCCAACGCGGACCGAAAACGTCCATCACCTTATTGGGGACGGACGTACTCAGATGCAGATCTCCGATGGCATATACGTGGGGCATGAACGCCTCGCTTTCTGTCGTTATTCCTCTTCTTCGTTTTCGGAGATATCCTCTTCGATCGGATCCTCTGCCTCATCGGCGCGGACTTTATCCGCAAGGACCTCCAGATTTGCCTGTCGCTTCTGCTCCTTCAGGCATTCCTCGCACAGATCGTGGCCGGGCAGCGCAGGGTTTTCGCCGCACTCGCTGCACATGATGATCTCCTCTTCCTTTTTCACCGTATGACGCTTTGAACGCTCCGCTGCGCACACACGACACATGGTTTCGTTGCCGCGAATGTAGTTTAATTCACAAATCGGGCATTTCTTAAGCATGATGCTCACCTCTTCACTGGATTTCACAGCATAGTATGCAAAGGAACACGGGTTCTGTCAAGCCCTTTTTTTATTCTTCCGTCGTTTCTTTCCGGATATCCGTGCAATCGCGGACGATCTGACCGATCCGAGCGGTAAGCTCCGTCTTGCCTTCGCCCGTTTCGGAGGAGAACGGGATCGCAAACGGCGGCGCGCCGAGCTGCTTTGCACGCAGGTTTGCGTCGACCTTGCGCTTTGATTTTGCGATCTTGTCCGACTTGGTCGCAACGAGCGTGTACGGGATGCCGTAATAGATCAGATAACGGAACATCTGCAAATCATCCTGCGTCGGCTCGTGGCGGATGTCGATCAGCATCAGAAGATGCTTGACCCTGCCGCTCGAAAGATAGCGCTCTAAAAGCTCGCCCCAGCTTTTCTGTTCCGCCTTCGAAGCCTTCGCAAAGCCGTAGCCCGGCAGGTCGACAAGGTAGAACGCGCGGTTGAGCAGGAAAAAGTTGACCAGCCGCGTCTTGCCCGGCGTTGCGGACGTTCTGCACAGCTTCTGATTGCCGCAGATGCGGTTGATCAGGCTGGATTTTCCGATATTGGACTTTCCGACGATCGCGATTTCGCACGGAAGCGGCGCGGGATAGCGTCCCTCGACGCCCGCGCTGGTGACAAATTCCGACTGTCTGATGCAAAACTGTTCTTCCATGTCAAAAAGTATAGCGTGAAAATTCACATTTCGCAATAGATTCGTTTACACTTTCTTCATCCCATCGGGAAAATACCATGGTACAATTATGGTACAAGTAAACGATGCCGTGATAGCGGCGAAAGGACAACTATGGGACTGTTTCATTCCTCGGATATAGGACTGGATCTCGGCACGAGCAACGTGCTCGCGTATGTGCGCGGCAAGGGCATCGTGCTGCGTGAGCCGAACATCGCTGCGCTGGAGCGCAAAACGGGAAAGCTCGTCGCGATCGGGCAGGAGGCGAAGGATCTTGTGGGCAGAGCGCCGGACAATCTGATGATCGTGCGGCCCATGCAGGACGGCGTCGTTGCGAACTTCGACGCGACGGAGCGCATGCTGACGCTGTTCTTCAACCGGCTCGTCGGCAGCCGCATCTTCTTCAAGCCGCGTGCGGTCGTCGCGGTTCCGTCGATGGCGACCGAGGTGGAAAAGCGCGCGGTCATCGAAACGACCGAGGGCGCTGGCGCGCGCTACACGTTTCTGATCGAGGAGCCGGTGGCGGCGGCGATCGGCGCAGGGCTCGACATCAACGAGCCGAAGGCGAACATCGTTTTGGACATCGGCGCGGGCACCTGCGATATGGTCGTCACCTCGATGGGCAAGGCGGTGCGGCACGATTCGCTGCGCGTCGGCGGAGACAAGTTTGACGCCGCGATCGTTCGGTACCTGAAACGGCAGCACGGCGTCGTGATCGGCGTCGGCGCGGCGGAGGAGCTGAAGATCGCGTACGCCTCGGCGTTCCCCAGAAAGGATGAGCTCAAGATGGAGGTGCGCGGCCGTTCGCTCGGCGGCGGGCTTCCGATCTCGATGGAGCTTGGCAGTAACGAGCTGACGTTTGCGCTCGCGGAGCCGCTTTTGTCGATTGCGGAGGCGCTGAAGGATACGCTCGAACAGACGCCGCCGGAGCTTGCCGGCGACATCGCCGCGCGCGGGATCTGCCTTACGGGAGGAGGCGCGCAGCTGTTCGGGCTGGATCAGTACATTGCGGAGCAGATCGGCGTGCCGTGCTACGTCGCGGAGGATCCGGTCGCGTGCGTCGCGATCGGCTGCGGCAAGGTGCTGGAGGAGCCGAAGAAATACGAAAGCGTGCTGTACGACTATCGCCGCGGCGATTACTACGAGGATTGAGGGTGAGCAAAGATGACGGAAACAAAAGGAAAAAAAGCGCTGTCGCTGTGCATTCTGCGGGTGCTGGAGCAGCATGCCGAGAAGAGAGATCCGCTGTCGACGCGCCGCATCATTGAGTACCTCAAGGAGGATTTCGGCATGATCGCCGAGCGCAAGGCGGTCGGCCGGAACCTGATCCTGCTGCAGGAGATGGGCTTCCCGCTTTCCTCCTATCAGGACAACGGCAAGGGCTACTATCTGCGCACGGATGCGGAGTCCGTCGTGCACGAGCACGATCCCGCCGCGCTGGACGCGTTTTTGCGCGCGCCGAGATCCGAGCGCAGCGAGCGCGAGATCGCAAGACTGCAGGACGCCGTGCCGATCTACGTTTCCGACGCGGAGCGGCGCACACAGCCGGAAAAGGTGCTGGAGACGCTTGATCTCCTAAAGGAAGCGATCGAACGGAAGTGTACGGTCAGCTTTATGTACACGGTCGTGCGTGCGGACGGAACGAAGGCGCCGCAGCGCGAGACGCCGTTCGTCGTGTCGCCGTATGCGCTCTTTCTGGCCGAGGGCTACTATTACGTGATCGTTTCCATATCCGGGTACGGAAGACTGCTGCATTATCGCTGCGATCTGATGGACGCTGTGAAGCTGACGGAGCAGCCGATCCGCGAGGCGGAAACGCTGGTCGAGTGCACCGATGGTCTGGACGTCGCGGCGTACGTGAATCGTACGATCTATCACACCGACGTCCGCGAGACGCATACCGTGCTGTGCGCAGGACACCTGACCGGCGATCTTCTGGATACGTTCGGCGACGCGGTCCGCATGCGCCCGGAGGGCGAGACGGTGCGCGCCGAGATCGACGCGCCGTGGGAGACAGTGCACCGGTTTCTGTCCGACAATCTCAAGCACACGACGCTGCTTGCGCCGGCATGGCGGCGGGCGCAGATCCGCGAGGAGCTGCTCTCTGCGCTTTCCACCTACCCGCAAGGCTGATTTATTCAGGATTTATACGCATTTATGACACATTTATATGGTATCGTATGAGATGGTGACAGCGTATGGAGCAACAGGAAAAAACATCCTCCAGGGTCCTTTTTGAGAGCCTGCGGGAACAATTCAAAAACATCGTGCCGAAAAAGGCGACGCGTGTGCTGATCGCGGTCGTTGCGGTCGTCCTTCTGCTGGGCCTGATCGTCGGGATCGTGTGCGGCAGCATTGCGATCGCCCGATGCGGAACGCATGCGCCGGAGCCCGCCGCGCAGGCGGAGCCCGTCATGCAGGTGCAGACGGAAGCGCCGAAGCCCGCCGTGCCGCAGCCGGGACTGCCGAACGATACGGTCGTGCTGAACAGGCCGACGTCCGTGCCCGCAACCGAGCCGCCGACGCCTGCGCCCGAAACGCCGGCGCCCGAAACGCCCGCGCCCGCATCCGATCAGCCTGCGGAGGTCTCGAATTACCTGAACGGCCGCGTGCTGAAGAAGGGCGACACGGACGAGCTGATCCTGACCGTGCAGCAGTCGCTGATGGACCTTGGTTATATGGACTCCGACGAACCGACCGATTACTTCGGCAGCCATACGGAGGAGGCGCTGACGAGCTTTCAGCGGCACAACGACCTCATTCCGGACGGCGTGCTGGGCGAGCAGACCTACGCGCTGCTGATCGGCGGACAGGCGCGCGAATACGTCATGCAGGAGGGCGATCAGGGGGACGACGTCAAGGAGGTACAGGACCGCCTCTATGAGCTCGGCTTCCTCGACAAATCCAGCCGCACGGCGACGTTCGGCGAAAAGACGGCGGCGGCCGTGCGCGCATTCCAGAGCGCAAACAAGCTGAAGGTCGACGGCAGGGTCGGCGCAAAGACGCTGAACGCGCTGTATTCGAGCGACGTCGTCGGCAACTACTATAAATCCGGCGACAGCGACGAGAGCATCGTCGCGTTCCAGAAGAAGCTCGTGAAGCTCGGCTATCTTTCGAGCGACTACGAATGCAAGGGCAAGATGGACGGAAAGACCGTCTCCGCCATCAAGACGTTCCAGGAGGCGAACGGCCTTGTGCGAGACGGGTGCCTGGGCCCTGCGACGATGGAGCAGCTGAACTCGAAGGACGCCGTGGCATATGCGATGCGGCTCGGCATGAGCGGCTCGGACGTCAAGAAGGCGCAGCAGCGGCTGCATAAGCTCGGCTATATCCGTTCCAGTCAGATCACCGGCTATTACGGCGAATCGACCGAGGAGGCCGTCAAGGTCTTCCAGAAGCGCAACAGTCTTTCCCAGAACGGCGAGATCAATGCCAAGACGCTTGAAAAGCTGAACAGCGACAGCGCGAAAGCGGCGCAGAAGGCAGCGACGCCCAAGCCCACCAAGACGCCGAAGCCGAACGGCAAGGCCACGGCGACGCCGAAGCCATCCGGCAGCAGTTCGCCGTCCAAGGCGAAGGGCGTCGAAAAGCTGATCAAGATCGCGGAGGGCAAGCTCGGCTGCAAGTACGTGCGCGGCGCGAAGGGCCCGAACACGTTCGACTGCTCCGGCTTCGTCTACTGGTGTCTCAATCAGGCGGGCGTCAAACAGAGCTACATGACCAGCATCGTCTGGCGCACCTGCTCGAAGTACAAGCGCATCAACTCGATGGACAGCCTGAAGCGCGGCGACATCCTCGTGTTCAAGGGCGAATCCATGGCCACCGGCCACGTCGGGATCTACCTCGGCGACGGCAAGATGATCGACGCCTCGTCCTCGCGCGGGCAGGTCCGCATCACCGAGAACAACATCCTGAAGAGCAAGTACTGGCAGAGCCACTTCCTGATGGCCTACCGCATCTGGGACTGAGAAACGGAATATAAAACAGAAGAGGCTGTTCATCCGCCCGCCGGAACAGCGGTGCGGGAAGGTACGACCTTCCCCTACGGGTCCGTTGGCATGTTTATTGACGGGAGGCCGGGGTCGGCCTCCCCTACAACACCGGAACGGGGAGAATGAATACTGAAGACTGAAAACTTAAAACTGAAGAATAAAGGTGGATTTTCCGTACGGAAAATCTTCTTTTATAACGGCTGCGCCGTCCATTCATGCGTCGCAAGGCGCAATTCATGTCCTTTGGACAATTCACGGAGCGAAGCGAGAATTCATCGAGAGGGTGTTAAGAAACCGTTTTGTGTTTCTTAACACCCTCTTTGGTATGCGGATCAATAGAATACGTGTTCGATCGTGAAGCGCTCCTTTTCGGGCTGCCCGTCGTCGTAGATCTCATCGTCCAGGATCGGGTTATAGGAGGTCACATACAGCGTATCGGTCGCGGGATCGTACGTCAGAAGGCATAGGTAGCCGCTCTCCTCTATGGCGGACTGCACGTCGTACATCAGCGCATGCACGGTGCGGTCGGTCGTTCCGTCGCCGTCGTCGTCATAGCGGAACGTCTGCTGCGAGATCCCGCGTGCGTGCCCGCAAAGCACCAGCCGCAGATTCGGGGCCTTGCGTACAAGGTTCTGCTCCAGCTCCTTTCCGAGCGCCGTCAGATTGCCTTCGCCCGTCAGATAGGAATGGGAAAGCAGGATGACCGGCATCTCACTGTGGGCCGCGCACACGTCGCACAGCCATTGCGCGGTGTTTTCTCCCACCGCCGACCAGTAGCAGACCGAAATCAGCAGCAGTTTCGTTTCGCCGACCGCAAGGACCGTCCACGCGGCCTCGCCGCCGTGCAGCTTCTGCTCCTCCGGCAGCGCCTTCACAAACGGCTGTTTCTTCCAGGGTCGCTTTTTCTTATGGCCCTCGTCATGGTTTCCGGTCGCCCAGAAGCAGGGCATTTTCTCGGAGATACGGTCGAAGCCTTTCCGGAACAGCCGCCACTGGCCGTTGCTGTCGCCGTCGTCCACCATGTCGCCGGTGTGCAGGAACGCCCGGAAGCTGCGCGCGTCCGCTTCGTCCGCGATCCAGTCGCAGATCGCAAGGTACCGGTCCTGCATGCGCGTGACGGCGATCATATTCTGCGTGTCGCTCGTCCAGACGAGCGTGAACGGCTCCGGAACCGGCGTCGGCGTCGGTTCGGGCGTCGGAACGGGAGAGGGCGTCGGTGTGGGTGACGGCGTCGGCGTCGAGGTCGGCGCTGCCGTCGGTTCGGGCGTCGGAAGATCCGTCGCCGCGGGCGGATCGGTCGGGACGGGCGTCGCGGACGCCGCCGGCACGGAGGACGCAGCAATGCTGCCCGGCACGTCGTCGCGGTGCGACGCGTTCACGCATGCGCACAGTATGAGAATCAGCAAAATGCTCAGGATGCGCTTCATTCCGTTCCTCCCTTGTTCGATCCGCTCCATTATAGCGCGGATCGTGTCGAAATGCAACCGTTTACGCTCCGCGCGGGCTGCGGCGCATGCATAAAGGCGGTTTTCGGAGAATTCGTACAAATCCCCGCCGTTTCGGTGTTTTTCGCGCACGCGCAGGTCCATGCGTGCATATTCATTCTCTCAAAACAGGGTGCATAATCGCATACATTTCCACACCGTCCACACAGTTATCCACAATCCGGACGGCAGAACATCGGTTTTTTCGGAGTTATCCACCGTTTTTATCGCGCTGCATATACGGTATAGCAGGGTTGAATACGCAATGAATAATTCATAAATTGTTTCAATAACAGCGATATAACGATCATATGATGATAAATTTAACGCATAAACGCATGCATGATGCATGCAGCAGGCTGAGCAAAAGAGGTCAGACTGTTTGCAGCGAGGGTTTATAAAATAATACAGTGATCAACAGTCTGATCCGCGTGTGCTTTTATATAAAGAAAGAAGGGCGAAAAGATCGTTTGAAGCACCTCCTTTTTCTGTTCGCCCTTTCCGCTTCTTTTCGGTTATTCCGTCCGGTACGGCAGCAGCGCGCCCGTCTGCGCGGCCGCAAGAAGCAGCAGCGACAAAAGCTCGCTCTTCCACTGGTACAGCTGCGAGACCGATACGCAGAACTCGAACGACAGCGCGATCATCCCCTTCTCGCCGCGATACGCCGGCGTGCCGTCGATCCCGAACAGCAGGCGGAAGAACCGCGCGTGTTCGTCGTTGGTTCGTTGCAGATAGGCGAGCACAAGGTCGACCGCCTTCACCCATCGCATGCTGCTGCGGCATCGCTCCGTGACAGTGCCGCGGGCGTCCTCGACGCCCTTCATAAACGCCTTATGCTCCCGATACCGTGTTGCCTCCTGCTCCGCGATTCGCTTCCATTCCTTGATACACATGCTTTCTACTCCTTTCCTTCGCGGACTGATACGAACAAACGTTCGTATAATGTAGTATAGCAGATCGCGGGAAAATCGCAAGTGCATTTATGGGACAGTATGAAATATATTATTGCGGTCCGTGCGGCAGACAGCGGGCGGAAATGCCAAAAAACACCCGGTTTACGGGCGTTTTTGACTGCGGAAGAATATACGGCGACATGTAAATTCATACAAACGGCGATTGACATCCGGGGTGGATTCTGTTACAATATCGTTGAAGTCCGACAACCGGAAACGGTTGTCCGACAACTTGAAAGAGGTATGACTGCATGAAGGACTATTGGGTTTTGCTCGGCAGCTTCGGCAGCGGCAAGAGTGAGCTTGCGCTGAATATGGCGATCCATGCCGCGAAGAGCGGTCCCTGCACGCTGGTCGACCTCGACGTGATCAATCCGTATTTCCGCACCAGCGAGCGCGCGGACGTACTGGAGCCCGCCGGAGTCGAGCTCATTATGCCGCCGTTTGCCCTGGACAAGATCGAAATTCTTTCGCTTTCCGCCCGCGTATACTCTGTGTTTACGCCGGGAGAGGGGAGCGTTTTTTTTGACGTCGGCGGCGACCACATCGGCTCGGTCGCTTTGGGGCAGTACAAGCCGCATTTTCAGAACATTCCGAAGGAAAAGCTGCACGTGCTGTTCATCCTGAATCCCCTGCGGCCGACGGCGGCGGACCTCGACAGCGCGTACGCCACGATCGAAAAGATCCAGCTGGTGTCGCGCCTTTCCGTGACCGGCATCGTGAACAACGGAAATCTGGCGGGCGAAACGGATCATACGCATCTGGTCGAGGGCTACGAGCTATCGAAGGCGCTTTCGGAAAAGACGGGGATCCCGGTATGGGGGACCTGCGGCACGCAGCGCGTGCTTGACGCATTCGACGCGTATGCGAAGGAACACGGGCTCGATCCGACGTACATCGGGCAGTATCAGCCGATCGAGGTGCTGATGCACAGAAGCTGGGATAAGTTCTTATCGGAAGGACTTTGAGAATACAAATACCAGAATTCAAAAGAAAGGAAATGCTATGATCAAAGTAACCATCTATGAAAATGCATGCAAAGGCTGCGGCCTCTGCGTGCGCGCCTGTCCGAAGGGCGTGCTGGCGATCTCGACGACGCATCTGAACACGAAGGGCTATTATCCCGTGGAGGTTGCGCATCCCGAAAGCTGCATCGCCTGTGCGTCCTGCGCGAGAACGTGCCCGGACGTTGCCATTGAGATCGAGAAATAAGGAGGAACAGTATGGCTAAGAAACTGATGAAGGGCTGCGAAGCGATCGCCGAAGCGGCCATCCAGGCGGGCTGCCGTTACTTCTTCGGCTACCCGATCACGCCGCAGAACGACATTCCGGAATACATGTCGCTGCGTTTGCCGCAGGTGGGCGGATGCTTCCTGCAGGCGGAGAGCGAAGTCGCCGCGATCAACATGGTGTATGGCGCAGGCGGCGCGGGCGCGCGCGTCATGACGTCGTCATCGAGCCCCGGCATCTCCTTAAAGCAGGAGGGCATTTCCACGATCGCGGGCGCGGAGGTTCCGTGCGTGATCGTCAACATGATGCGCGGCGGTCCGGGTCTCGGCAACATTCAGGCGAGCCAGGGCGACTACTTCCAGGCGGTCAAGGGCGGCGGCCACGGCGACTATCGCTGCGTCGTCTATGCGCCTTCCTCCATTCAGGAGACGGTCGATCTGATGCCCAAGGCGTTCGACACCGCGGACAACTACCGCATCCCGGTCATCATCCTTGCCGACGGTCTGATCGGTCAGATGATGGAGCCGGTCGAGCTGCACATGAATCCGAACCCGGTGCTTCCCGAAAAGCCGTGGGCGGCGCAGGGCTGGGATCCGAAGGGCACGCGGCCCCGCGCGGTCATCAACTCCCTGTACATCGAGACCGAGGATCTGGACGGGCTCATGACGCGGCTGAACGCGCGCTACGACGTGATCCGCGAAAAGGAAGTCATGGTCGAGAAGTATCACACCGAGGGCGCGGAATACATCCTCTGCGCATACGGCACGGTCGCGCGCGTCTGCAAGGCGGCGGTCCGCATCCTTGAGGAGAACGGCGTGAAGGCCGGTCTCGTCCGCCCGATCACCTTGTGGCCGTTCCCGACCAAGGCGGTCCGCGAGGTCTTTGAGCAGGAGAGCGTCAAGGCGGGCCTTACGGTCGAGATCAGCAACGGCCAGATGGTCGAGGATATCCGCCTTGCGGTCAACGGTATCCGCCCCGTCGAGTACATGGGCAAGGGCGGCAGCGTGATCCCGTCCGCCGAGGACATTGCCGAGCGCATTCTGAACATGAGGAGGGCATAAACCATGGCAATCGTTTTCAAGAAAACTCCCGTTTTGACGGACGTCCCGTTCCACTACTGCCCCGGCTGCGGACACGGCATCGTGCACCGCATCGTCGCGGAGGTCATTGAGGAGCTGGGCATTCAGGAAAAGTGCGCGGGCGTCGCACCGGTCGGCTGCGCGGTCTTCCTTTATAATTATATGAACATCGACATGTACGAAGCGGCGCACGGCAGAGCGCCGGCGGTCGCGACGGGCTTCAAGCGCGTCCATCCGGACAAGTACATCTTCACCTATCAGGGCGACGGCGACCTGGCCTCCATCGGTACGGCGGAAATCGTGCATGCGGCGCACCGCGGCGAGAAGATCACGACGATCTTCATCAACAACGCGATCTACGGCATGACCGGCGGTCAGATGGCGCCGACGACGCTCGTGGGCCAGAAGACGACGACCTCGCCGCTCGGCCGCGATCCGGAGCACTGCGGCGAGCCGATCCGCATTGCGGAGATGCTCTCCACGATCACCGGCTCCGCGTTCATCGCGCGCTGCGCGCTGAACAGCACGCCGAACATCATCAAGACCAAGCAGGCGATCAAGAAGGCGTTCCAGGCGCAGATCGACCGCAAGGGCTTCTCGATGGTCGAGATCCTTTCGCCCTGCCCGACCAACTGGGGCAAAGCGCCCGGCGAGGCGATGCAGTGGCTTGAGGACAACATGATCCCGTACTATCCGCTCGGCACGTTTAAGGAGGTATAACCATGGTTGAAAGAGATATTTTCGCAGGATTCGGCGGACAGGGCGTGCTGCTGATGGGCCAGCTTCTGGCGGCGGCAGGCATGATGGAGGGCAAGAACACCTCCTGGATCCCCTCCTACGGCCCCGAAATGCGCGGCGGCACGGCGAACTGCAGCGTCATGCTCTCCGATCAGGAGATCGACTCCCCGCTCGTCACGCGGCCGACGTCGCTGATCGTTATGAACCGTCCCTCGCTCGAAAAGTTCGAGGATAAGGTCGTGCCCGGCGGTTCGATCTTCATCAACAGCTCGATGATCGACATCAAGGTACAGCGCACCGACGTCAACGCGTACTATGTGCCCTGCAATGAGATCGCGGCCGAGCTCGGCAACAACAAGGTGTCGAACATGGTCATGCTCGGCGCATACCTCGGCAAGTCCAAGTGCGTCGAGGTCGAGACCGTTCTGGCCGCGCTGCTCGAAAAGCTCGGCGAGAAGAAGGCCAAGCTGATCCCGTTGAACCGTGAAGCGCTGCTGCGCGGCGCATCGTGCATCGAATAACCGCATACTCCGAAGGGCTTTTTGACGGCGACCGTCAAAGAGCCCTTCGCAATCCAACGACAGGAGAGTTTACCATGGCACAATTCATTTCTGCCGCGGAGGCAGTCAGGCTGATCCGGGACGGAGACTGCCTGATCTACAACAACTTTCTCGGCATGAACAACGCCGAGCAGCTGAGCATCGCGCTGAACGAGCGCTTTGAAGCCGAGGGGCATCCCAAAGATCTCACGCTGTACTGCACGGCGGGTCTCGGCGGATGGATCCCCGGCCAGCCGTGCGAGCGGATCGTCCCGCTCGGCGGCGTCAAGACGGTCATCATGTCGCACTACGGCTCCATGCCGGAGACGGCGCAGATGATCCTGGACAACAAGATCGAGGCGTACAACCTGCCGTTCGGCGTCATGTCGCACGCGGTGCGCGCAGGCGCGGCGGGGCATCCGTACTACATTTCGGACGCGGGCCTCAACCTGTTCGTCGATCCGAAGTACAAGGGCTATCAGCTCAACGCGCAGTCGAAGCAGGAGCTGGTCGAGGAGATCGTCATCGACGGCAAACGGCGCCTGAAGTACGCGACGCCGAAGCCCGACGTGGCGCTTCTGAAGGGGTCGAGCGCGGACGTGTTCGGCAACATTTCGTGGGAGGATGAACCGGTCATCGGCGACGCGCTTTCGATCGCGCAGCTTGTAAAACGGCTCGGCGGCAAGGTCATCGTGCAGGTCAAGCGCAAGCTGGACACGCCGCGCCGTCCCACCGAGGTCGTCATCCCCTCGGTGCTCGTCGACTACATCTGCGTCTGCCCGGAGCAGGACCAGATCCAGGGCATCAAGGGCTCGGATCCGCGCTATGCGGGCGATGTGCCGATGACGGACGAGCAGCTCGAAGCGTACGTGCAGAGCAGCGCGAAGGAGGATCCGAAGGATCTTGCGAAGCGGCTGATCGCAAAGCGCGCGGCAAAGGAGCTGAAGCCGGGCGACGTCGTCAACATCGGCGTCGGCGCGCCGGAGTTCGTTGCGGTCGAGGCGGCCAAGAGCGGGATGCTTTCGAAGGTCGCGCTGACGGTCGAGGCGGGCTCCATGAAGGGTCTGCCCGCAGGCGGATTCGCGTTCGGCGCGGCAATGGGCGCGCAGGCGTGCTGCACCACCGCCGAGCAGTTCGATTTGTACGACGGCGGCGGGCTCAGTATCTGCTTCATCGGCGCGCTGGAGGTCGACGGCGAGGGCAACGTCAACGGGCATTATCATCCGAAGAAGCTCTCCGGCATCGGCGGGTTCATCAACATCACGCAGTTCACGCACAAGGTCGTGTTCTGCACGACGTTCTCCGCCGGCGGGCTGGAGATCGAGGACGACGGCGAGACGCTCACGATCGTGAAGGAGGGCAGATTCCCGAAGTTCACAAAGCACGTGACCGCGCTTTCGTTCGCTGCGGAAAACGCGCACGGGAACGGGCAGGAGGTCACCTATGTGACCGAGCGCTGCGTGTTCCGGCTCGGTGAAAAGGGACTGGTGCTTTCGGAGGTCCGCAAGGGCGTAGACGTAAAGAAGCAGATCCTGGATCTGCTTCCGTTCGAGGTCGAAATTGCTCCGGAGCTGATCGTATACTGATCAGTCAAGCCGGATATGAAAGGCGCGCATCGTGTTGATGATGTGCAGGTACATGGCGGTCTTGGCGCCTTCGGGGTTGCGATCGTTCAGGTACTGCACCAGCACGCGGTGATCGTGCAGCGTCATCTGGGCCACCTCCGGCGCTTCGTTCGCGAGCAGGATGCCGTGGTGGATGGCGCGGTTGAAGATCGGCAGCAGCGCGGTGATGAACGGGTTGTGCGTGGCGGAGGCGATGGCGTTGTGGAACTTCTGCTCCGTCTCGTCCCAAAGCGGATTCTTTGCGAGGATCATCTGCTCGTTCAGCGTGCAGAAGCGTTCGATGGCGTCCAGGTCCTCGCGCGTGGCGCGCAGCGCCGCGTAATACGCCGCCTGCGGCTCGAACATGAGGCGCATTTCGTAAAGGTCCTTCGTGGAAACGTCCGTGTTGCGGATGTTCAGCACGTTGAAATCGGCGTTGACGCTGCGGCCCTCGGTCACGAACGTGCCGACGCCGCGTCGCACCTCGACAAGACCGCGCGTCGAGAGGATGCGCAGCGCTTCGCGCAGCGTCGTGCGGCTCACCTGCAGCTCGGCCGCAAGCGCGGGCTCATTGGGCAGCTTTTCGCCCGGCGCAAACCGTCCGTGCACGATCAGCTCGGCAAGACGGTCCGCAACGCGGACGGACAGCGCATCGGTTCCATAGGGCATACAAACTCACCTCCGGTAACCGGATTATACCGCAAACGGAGACGGAATACAATCATAATTCAATGAAAGAAGGAGAATCATTGTGGAAGGATTAACCATCATCAGAACGGAGCATCCGAAGGAAAAGCCCCATAAGGGCGATAAGCTGGGGTTCGGCGTCGTTTTCACCGACCATATGATGATCATGGAGTACGACAAAGGCCGCGGCTGGCATGACGCCCGCATCGTCCCGTACGGACCGATCAGCATCAGTCCCGCGAGCACCGTCCTGCACTATGCGCAGGAGACGTTTGAGGGCATGAAGGCGTATCGCGCCGAGGACGGCCGTATCCTGCTGTTCCGGCCGGAGGAGAATTTCAAGCGGCTGAACACCTCCAACAAGCGTATGTGCATTCCGGAGCTGGACGTCGATTTCTGCGTGGAGAGCCTGAAAGAGCTTGTCATGCTCGAAAAGGACTGGATCCCCACCGATCCCGGCGCGTCGCTGTACATCCGCCCGATGGTCATCGGCAACGAGTCGCGTCTCGGCGTCAAGGAAGCCGACAGCTACATCTACATGGTGCTTTTAAGCCCGTCCGGCGCGTACTATGCAAGCGGCCTGAAGCCTGTTCCGATCTACGTCGAGGAGGAATACGTCCGCGCGGTCCGCGGCGGCACCGGCTTTGCAAAGACCGGCGGCAACTATGCGTCCTCCATGCTCGCGCAGGAGATCGCGCACGAGAAGGGCTATTCGCAGGTGCTGTGGCTCGACGGCGTCGAGAAGAAATACGTCGGCGAGGTCGGCGCAATGAACATCTTCTTCGTCATCGACGGCGAGGTGATCACGCCTGAGCTGGACGGCAGCATCCTCGCGGGCATCACGCGCAAGTCCATGATCGAGATCTTAAGGCACGAGGGCTACAAGGTGACCGAGCGCAGGATCGCGATCCAGGAGGTCGCCGACGCGTATGACCGCGGCCATCTGAACGAGATCTTCGGCACCGGCACCGCGGCGGTCATCAGCCCGGTCGGCGAGCTCAAGTGGGGCGACAAGGTCATGAGGATCAACAACGGCGAGATCGGCCCGATCGCGGCATCCGCCTATAAGACCCTGACCGACATCCAGTGGGGCCGCATCGCCGATCCGCACGGCTGGTCCGTCGAGATCGGAAGGATATAACTATGCGCCGCAAGGTGCAATTCATGCCGTCAGGCAATTCATGACCGAAGGTCAATTCACGGCGTCAGCCAATTCATGACCGAAGGTCCGTTCATTCCGTGCAGGGATGCCGGATGAATTGCGTTTCACGCATGAATTGCAGCGCGGCTGCATGAATTGTGCTTCGCACATGAATTGCGGCTGCGCCGCACGGAACAGATTGATATTTCCGAAGGAGGAAACACTATGATACCGAAAATGATGGATGCGATTGTCAAACCCGTTGCGGGCGTCGGTCTCGAACTGCGTCAGGTTCCCGTTCCGGAACCCGGTCCCGGAGAAGTGCTGATCAAGGTTCACAAGACGGCGATTTGCGGCACGGACGTGCATATCTATGACTGGACGCCATGGTCCGCAGAGCACGTGAAACCGCCGATGGTGATCGGTCACGAATACGTCGGCGAGATTGCCGCGCTCGGCGCGGGCGTTACCGGTCTTACCGTCGGCATGCGTGTATCCGGCGAGGGACACATCACCTGCGGTCATTGCCGCAACTGCCACACGGGAAACATCCAATGGTGCAAGAATACGATGAGCGTCGGTGTGGATCGCGACGGCGCATTCGCGGAATACGTCTGCATTCCGGAAAAGAACGTCATCATTATTGACCCGCAGCTGGACGAGGACGTCGTCGCCTTCTTCGACGCGTTCGGCAACGCCACGCACACCGCGTTGATGTTCAACCTCGTCGGCGAGGACGTGCTGATCACCGGCGCAGGTCCGATCGGCGTAATCGCCTGCGGCATCTGCAAGTATGCCGGCGCGCGCCGCGTGGTCATTACCGATATGAACGAGTACCGTCTTGATCTCGCCCGCAAGATGGGCGCAGACGCCGCGGTCAACGTTGCCAAGGAGGATTTACAGGAAGTCATGAAGCAGCAGGGTCTCGTCGAGGGGTTCGACGTCGGTCTCGAAATGTCCGGCTCGGGCGCTGCTTTCAAGCAGCTGCTTTCTGTCATGCGCAACGGCGGCAAGGTCTCGCTTTTGGGTCTCGGCAACGGTCCGATCTCGCTCGATATGAACCTCATCATCGGCAAGGGGCTGACGCTGCAGGGCATTTACGGGCGTAAGATGGACAACTGGCATCAGATGTCCTACATGGTGCAGGGCGGTCTTGATCTGCATCCGGTCATCACGCACCGCTTCCACTACACCGAGTTTGAAAAAGGCTTCGAAGCCATGCATTCCGGCAATTCCGGCAAGGTCATCTTTGACTGGACGAAGAAATAACGGAGGAAAAATACCATGAAGAAAGCATATTCGATCTATCGGGAACAGCTTGACGCGATCCGCGAGGCGGGCACGTACAAGGACGAGCGCATCATCACCACGCCGCAGAGAAGCCGCATCGACACCACGAAGGCCAAGGGCGTCGTCAACATGTGCGCGAACAACTATCTCGGCCTCTCCAACAACCCCGACCTGATCGCCGCGGCCAAGGCGAGCTACGACGAGTGGGGCTTCGGCCTTTCCTCCGTCCGCTTCATCTGCGGCACGCAGGGCATTCACAAGGAGCTTGAGGGACGCATTGCGAAGTTCGTGGGCATGGAGGACGCGATCCTGTATTCCTCCTGCTTCGACGCAAACGGCGGCCTGTTCGAGACGCTGCTCGGACCGGAGGACGCGGTCATCAGCGACGAGCTGAACCACGCCTCCATCATCGACGGCGTGCGTCTGTGCAAGGCAAAGCGTCTCCGCTATCATAACAACGACATGGACGACCTGAAGGCCAAGCTCGAAGAGGCCAGGGATTGCCGCATCAAGCTGATCGCGACCGACGGCGTGTTCTCGATGGACGGCTATATCGCAAATCTGAAGGGCATCTGCGACCTCGCGGAGCAGTACGACGCGCTCGTCATGGTCGACGATTCGCACGCGGTCGGCTTCATGGGCGAGCACGGCCGCGGCACCGCAGAGCATTGCGGCGTCATGGGCCGCGTCGACATCATCACCGGCACGTTCGGTAAGGCGCTGGGCGGCGCGTCCGGCGGCTACACCGCGGCACGCAAGGAGATCATCGACCTGCTTCGGCAGCGCTCCCGTCCGTATCTGTTCAGCAATACGCTCGCGCCCGCGATCTGCGCCGCGACGATCAAGACGATCGACCTGCTGGAAGCCTCGACCGAGCTGAGAGACCGCGTCCACGCGAACGCGAACTATTTCCGCAAGGAAATGGAAAAGCTCGGCTTCGATCTGCTGCCCGGCGAGCATCCGATCGTTCCGATCATGCTTTACGACGCGAAGGTCGCGCAGGAGTTTGCAAACCGCATGCTCGATAAGGGCGTCTACGTGACCGGCTTCTCTTATCCGGTCGTGCCGATGGGCAAGGCGCGCGTGCGCACGCAGATCTCCGCGGGCCACACCAAGGAGGACCTCGATTTCGCCGTCAAGTGCTTCGGCGAGGTCAAGAAGGAAATGGGCATCTGATACTTCGGCAATACAAAAGCCCTCGCGGTAGCTCGCGAGGGCTTTTTGATGTCGCTGTTATTTTCTGTAGAACAGGATGCCGATCGTGTTCGGGCCGCTGTGCGAGGAAACCGTGCAGCCTGCGGGGGTGTGCAGAATCTCGGCAAACGGCGCGTTCTTCAGGATTGTTTCCTTGACGGATTCGAAGATTTCCTCCGAAACGCCGGTGTCGGTGATGAAGATGCGGCGAAGGTCGAGCGTGTCCTTGTCCGCCAGCTTCTCGTTGACGTAGCGCACGACCGCGCGCTCCAGCGAGCAGCGGTATTTCTTGTCCACGCCCATCTTGCCGTCGCGGACCTGAATGGACGGCTTGATGTTCAGAAGGTTCGCGCCGAATGCGAGCAGCGCGTTGCAGCGGCCGCCCATCGCAAGATAGCGCAGCGTGTCGATGATGAAGCTGGAGTCCAGCTTTTCCTTGCGTGCCTCCAAGATGTCGAAGATCTCCTTCGCGGACTTGCCCTCGTCGCGAAGCAGGCACGCGTCGAGCACCAGATGCCCGATGCCGGACGACAGCGTGCGCGAATCGACGACGTACACGTTCTCGAACTGCTGCGCGGCCAGGCTCGCGTTCTGATAGCAGGAGGACATGTCCGAAGAAATCGTGAAATGCACGACGCCGTCATAGCCCTCGTCCTTCGCTCTTTGGAAGAGCTTCACATAATCCTCGACGTTGGCCGCCGAGGTCTTCGGGATCGACTTGGTCTTCTGGACATAGTTGAAAATATCCTCACGCGTGACGTCGACCGCGTCGCGGTAATCCTTGTCGCCGAGACGGATGTAAAGCGGCACGATCCAGACGTCGTATTGCTCGATAAGGGCGGGACTCAGATCGCAGGTGCTGTCGGATGAAATGCGAATGCGCATAAAAACCTCCAAATACTGATACTTCTCTATGATGATTATGATAAAAACGCGTGCATTTGTCAAGCGCTTTCTCGGATTCGGAAAGCGCGGGCTGCCGACGGCGGGCCGGACGGTTACCGCGCCGCCTTGCGGATGACCCGCTTCACGGCAAGCGCAAGCAGCACGCCGATGACGGCCTGCAGAAGGTTCAGCGGCAGATCCGCCCATGCGTACGCGCCCGCAACGAACAGCTCATAGACAAAGTATCCGAGCGGGACGATGAGCACGGAAAGAAGCGCCAGATAGCGAAGCTTTCCGGGGAGCCGCCGCCACAGAAGCGCAAACACGAGCGCGGTGCCGCCCTTGACGACGAAGGTGACCGGCGCGTACAGCGCGAAGCCGCCGATCAGGTCCGCAAGCGCCGATCCCACGCCGGCGCAGATCGCGGCGATGTCCGCAGGCAGCAGCATGGCGGCCAGAAACACGCCGACGTCGCCGAGGTTCAGATACCCCGCCGGGATCGGGACGCGCGCAAACGCGGTCAAAAGAAAGATCGCGGCAGCCAGCAGACCGCCGATCGCAAGCATTCGGATATTTCGATCGTTCATGGTTACCTCACAGCGAATAACAAACAGTGGAGAACGCGGCGTCGGACACGGCGGGCAGCGCGGCCTTGGCGGCGTCCTCGCTCTCGAACAGGCCGAACACGGCGGAGCCGCTGCCGGTCATCTGCGCAGCAACGGCGCCGGCGTCGACGAGCTTTTGTTTCAAAACGCCGATCTCCGGCACCAGCTCGATCGCGGCGGGCTCCAGCACGTTCTGCATCAGCGGGGCAAGGGCGTATAGGTCGCCGCGCGCAAGCGCCGACACGGCGGAAAGCGTCTGCACGCGCGGCCGGGGCAGCGGAAGCCGGGAAAACAGCTCGCGCGTCGACACGCCCTGCTGCGGCTTTGCAACGACAAACCACAGGCGCTTCCCGAGCGCAAACGGCGTCAGGATCTCGCCGACGCCCTCGCATCGCGCCGTGCCGCCGCGCAGAAGAAACGGCACGTCCGCGCCGACCGCAAGCGCGATCTCACGAAGCGTCCGGTCGTCCGCCATGCGGTGCAGCCGCTGCAGACCCCGAAGGACCGCAGCCGCGTCCGCGCTGCCGCCGCCCATGCCCGCCTCGGCGGGAATGCGCTTTTCGCAGCGGATCTTCGCTCCGCAGCCGGTCGCCTGCTTGTACAGCGCGGCGGCCTTTGTCATCGTGTTTTCCTGCGGCAGCGTCATGCCGGTCACATGCACCTCGACCGTGCGCGACTTCTCGATCACAACGCGGTCGAACAGCGACACCGTCTGCATCACGGTGTCGAGCGCGTGATAGCCGTCCTCGCGCTTGTACAGCACGCCGAGCGTCAGATTCAGTTTGGCCAGCGCCAGTTCCTCAATGATCATGCGAAGAGTATACCACGGTTTATGGTGGAACGCAATAAAAACCCTTTTCGTCCGCGCGCGGATGTGCTATACTGTCATGTATGAAATTCTGTCCACTGTGCAGCGGTTCCTCCGGGAACGCAACCTATATCGAAACGGACGGCGCGCGGATCCTGATCGACGCGGGGCTTTCGTGCAAGCGCATCACGGAGCTTCTCGGACGCATCGGCGTCTCACCGGAGCAGCTTTCCGCGATCCTCATTACGCACGAGCACAACGACCATGTGCGCGGCGTGGATATCCTGTCCAAAAAGTACGACCTCAAAGTGTACGCAAACGCGGACACCTGGTCCGTGCTGAAGCCGGTGCTGAAGGACGTCGCGCCGAAGAACGTCTGCGTGTTCGAGTCCGACCGCGAATTCTATCTTGACGGCGCGCGCATTCTGCCGTTCACCGTCCCGCATGACGCGATCCACTGCGTCGGCTTCACCGTCACGGCGGGCGGCAAAAAGGTCGGCGTCTGCACGGACCTCGGCCGCGTCGATCTGCGCATCCTGTCCATCCTGTCCGGCTGCGATCTTCTGCTGTTCGAGGCGAACCACGACGTCGACATGCTGATGGCGGGCAGCTATCCGTACCTGCTCAAAAAGCGCATCCTGTCCGGCAACGGACACATGAACAACGACGACTGCGGCAAAGCGCTCGTCAAGCTGCACGAATCCGGCGTCAAAAACGTGATCCTCGGCCATCTGAGCCGCGAGAACAACTACCCGGAGCTTGCGCTGGTCGCCGTGCGCGCCGCGCTCGAAGAGGCCGGGATCGACGACATGCAGATCGCCGTCGCCGCGCGCGAGGAGCCGACGGGGGTGTTTGAGATCGTATGACCGTCCGGATCGTCTCTGTCGGAAAACTGAAGGAGCGCTATTTCGAGGATGCCTGCGCCGAATTCCGGAAACGGCTTTCGCGGTTCGTGACGCTGGAGTGCGTCGAGGTTGCGGACGAAAAGGCTCCGGACTCGCTGCATCCCGCCGACGAGGACCTTGTCCGCGAGAAGGAGGGCAGGCGGATCCTGAAGGCGATCGGGCCGAAGGATTTCGTCGTTGCGCTTGCGATCGACGGCAGGCAGATGACGTCCGAAGCGTTCGCCGCGTTCCTGGAGGAAAAGGGGACCGAGGCGCGGCCGCTGACGTTCGTGATCGGCGGGTCGCTGGGCCTGTCGCCGGAGGTGTACGCGCGCGCCGACGCAAGGCTGTCGTTTTCCAAAATGACCTTCCCGCACCGCATCGCGCGGCTGCTGCTGCTCGAACAGCTCTATCGCGGATGCAAGATCCTTGCGCACGAAACGTATCACAAATAGACCGCAAAGGCGTCCTTCCGACAAGCGCCGGACGCCGGAAAACATCATATGGAGGAAAAGAAGAATGGAACAGAAAAACGTCTTGACTGAAGAAGAATGCGAGCGCATCTATCAGAATGCGCTGCTGCTGATCGACGGAGGGCTCTTTTCCGAGGCGTATGACGAGCTCTCCCGCATTCCCGATTACAAGGACGCCGCGCAGAAACGGAGCGAATGCGAGAAGCGAAAGGAAACGTCACAGCTGGATACTATCTATGCGGAAGCCGACACGGCCGCGTCCAATTTCAACTTGCGCAGTCAGGAAAAGGCGATCCGCCTCTTCGGGACGATTGCAGGCTATCGGGACGCCGACGAGCGGATCGAGCAGGCGAAGCGCACGATCGAGGAGATCAAGACAAAGGAGCGGGAGGACCGCGAGGAAGCCATCCGCGTTGCAAAGCTGGACGAGCAGAAGCGGAAGCGGCGCAACAAGCGCATCATCCGGCTTGCGATCATCGCCGGCTGCGTCGCCGCGCTCTGCATCGTCGGCGTGATCCTGTTCAAAAAGTATGCCGTTCCGGCGATCCGATACGATCGCGCGGTCAAGCAGTATGAAGCCGGCGAGGTCGACGAGGCGTATCTTGCGCTGCACGGCATGCATTACCGGGACAGCAGCGATCTGGTCTATGATATCGCAAAGGACCGCCTGAAGGATGCCGAGGTCGGTTCCGTCGTTCTGTTCGGCGCATATCCGCAAGGACGCATCACGAACGAAAAGAAGGACCCCATTGAGTGGATCGTGCTCGAAAAGGACGGCAGCCGACTGCTGCTGATCAGCAAGTACGCGCTGGACGCGATTCCGTACATGCGCTATGATCATTATCAAACATCGACGATCGTATCGTGGCGGACGAGCCTGCTGCGCGAATGGCTGAACAGCGAGTTCCTGAGCATTGCGTTCGACAACGCCGAGATCCGTATGCTTCAGCGCACGATGACATACGATGAGATGTCCGGCATGAAAATCGCGGACAGGGTATTCCTGCTGAACGTCGGCGAAGCAAGGACGTACTTCTCCACCGACGAATCCCGCAAATGCCTTGCAACGCAATACGCGCTGGGCTACGGCGCGTATCGGAGCAGCATCGACGAGACCTGTCTGTGGTGGCTGCGCACGCCGGCAGAATACGTCGAAATTCTGGAGGATATAAAAGAGAGTGGCGGCTATACGGGAGATCGCGCCGCTTGCGTCGGCACGTCCGGCGAGATCATTGAGGTCGGCCACGGGATTCTGAACCGCGGCTATGCCGTGCGGCCCGTGATCTGGATCGACACGGAAGCAACCGGCGCCTTTGAACTGAATAAATGACGGCAGTCCCGGAAAAGGCCGTTGCCTGAATCAGCGGCGGCTTTTCAAAAAGCGATGCCGATATCGAACAAAAGGACGGAAGGCCGGTCCGGCACAAACCCGTGCAGGCGCCGCAGAACGGCCGAAGGAGGGAAACGGATGGAACAAAAGACCGTCTTGACCGCAGAAGAATGCGAGCGCATCTATCAAAATGCGCTGCTGCTGATCGACGGAGGGCTCTTTTCCGAGGCGTATGACGAGCTCTCCCGCATCCCGGATTACAAGGACGCCGCAGAAAAAATGCGCGAATGCGAGAAGCGGAAGGAAACGGCGAAGCTGGATACTATCTATGCGGAAGCCGACAAGGCAGCTTCCAATTTCAATGTGCGCAGTCAGGAAAAGGCGATCAGGACCTTTGAACGGATTCGCGGTTATCGGGACGCCGACGAGCGGATCGAGCAGGCGAAGCGCACGATCGAGGAGATCAGGACAAAGGAGCGGGACGACCGCGAGAAAAACATCCGCAAGGCAAAGCTGGAGGAGCAGAAGCGAAAGCAACGCAACAAGCGCATCCTCCGGGCGGCGATCATTGCCGGCTGCGTCGCCGCGCTGTGCGCCGTCGGCGTGATCCTGTTCAACAAGTACGCGGTTCCCGCGATCCGATACGATCGCGCGATCAAGCAGTATGAGGCCGGCGAGGTCGACGAGGCGTACCTTGCGCTGCACGGCATGCACTACCGGGACAGCAGCGATCTGATCTATGACATCGCAAAGGATCGGCTGAAGGGCGCAGAGATCGGCTCCGTCGTGCTGTTCGGCGCGTATCCGCAGGGACGCATCACGGACGAACGGAAGGATCCGGTCGAATGGATCGTGCTCGACAAGGACGGCAGCCGCCTGCTGCTGATCAGCAAGTACGCGCTCGATTCCCTTCCGTATATGCGATACGATTATGACAGCACATCGACGAACGTATCGTGGCAGACCAGCCTGCTGCGCGAATGGCTGAACAGCGAGTTCCTGGGCATTGCGTTCGACAACGCCGAGATCCGTATGCTTCAGCGTACGATGACACACGATGAGATGTCCGGCATGCTGATTACGGACAGAGTATTCCTGCTGAACATCGACGAAGCAAGGACGTACTTCCCCACCGACGAATCCCGCAGATGCCTTGCAACGCAATACGCGCTGGGCTACGGCGCGTACCGGAGCAGCATCGGCGAGACCTGCCTGTGGTGGCTGCGCACGCCTGCCGACAAAGCTAAGATCGCCGAGTTTTTGGCGGACGAAGCTACGGAACGCGTGTACTTTGTGATACCGCGCATTGCCTGCGTCAACACCGACGGTGAGATCATTGAGGTCGGTCACGAGATCCTGAACCGCGGCTATGCCGTGCGTCCCGCTATGTGGATCGACACGGAAGCAACCGGCGCCCTTGAACTGAATAAATGACGGCAGTCCCGGAAAAGACCGTCACCGTCGCGGGAATCACCGCGACGATCATCCGAAAACAGGTGAAAAACGTCCGCGTCACGGTGCTGCCGCCGGATGGCAGCGTGCGCGTCACCGCGCCGGTGCGCTGCTCGGAAGCGCTGATTTGCACGTTCCTTGCCGAGAAAGCCGACTGGATCCGCGCGCACGCCGAACAGGTCAAACGGCAGCATCGCAACGAGCCGCGCGCCTTTGCGTCCGGCGAGACGGTCCGTCTGTTCGGCTCGGTCTATACCCTTCTTGTCCTCGAAAACCAAAAGAAAAACGGCGCCGCATTGGACGCCGACCGCATCGTGCTGTCGCTGAAGGGCAGTCCTGCGCCCGAAAAGCGCAAGGCGGTGCTGAACGCGTGGCGCAAAGAACGCCTGCAGACGGAGATCGCGCACGTTCTGCCGCTGTGGAGCGAGCGCACCGGGCTCGTGCCGTCCGAGTGGACAGTGCGCGACATGACGTCGCGCTGGGGCAGCTGCAATACGCGCACGAAAAAGATCACGCTGAATCTGCAGCTTGTGCAGTTCCCGCTTGTCTGCCTCGATTATGTGATCCTGCACGAGCTCTGCCATCTCAAGGTACACGGCCACGGCCCGGCGTTCTGGGCGCTGGTCGGCACATATATGCCCGACTGGAAGGCCAGGAAAAAGTTGCTGAACGGATAACCCCGTGTTACCGCCTTCGCAAATGAAACAGCTTCAGGCTCAGCACCGGCAGTCTTCGCCGGATGCGGAGCTTTTGTTTTTCGGCGCGCGAAATGTCCGGCGCATGCAACAGATCGTGCATGCGCGTGTCGATGCGGCGCTTCATTGCGTCCGCAAGCGACCGGTTCTTCGCCTGCTTCGCAGCGGCAAGCAGGTTCAGCGCGGACTTGACATGCGAAAGCTCGGCCGCGTGCAGCACGTCGTCCCCAAGCGTCGCACAAATCGCTTCGATCCGTTCGCGCGCATCAAACTCGGTCATGCGCCGCTCGTCGAACGTGCGCAGCGCGCCGTTCTCGCGGTAATTGTAATGGTACAGCGGCGCGTCGCTGTAATACGCGCGCTGTCCGGAGGCAAAGATCTCAACGCACAGCAGCAGGTCCTCGCAGATCGCAAGCGACGGATCGAGCCGGAAGCCCGCTTCGCGAAACAGCTTCGCGGAAAACAGCTTGTTCCAGAGATAGCCTTCAAAGCTTTTTCCGATCGACACGGCAAACAGCGCCGCGTCGTGCGCGGACAGCACCCGCCCCGCGCCGAGCGTCGCGCCTTGCGTTTGCCCGTTCGGATGGCCGTGAATGAAGCGGCTGCAGATACTGACGCCGATCTCCGGATGCGCGTCAAACGCCGCCAGCAGCGTTTCGCAATAGGTCGGCTCCGCAAAATCGTCCGAATCGACAAAGCCGATATAATCGCCGGTCGCGGCGTCGATCCCGGCGTTGCGCGCCGCAGACACGCCCGCGTTTGCCTGACGGAGCACGCGGATGCGCGGGTCCTTCGCTGCATACGCGTCAAGGATCGCGCCGCTTGCGTCGGTCGAGCCGTCGTCGACAAAGATCAGCTCCAGATCGCGGTGCGTCTGCCCGATCAGGCTTTCAATGCACGCGGGAAGATACGCCGCCGTGTTGTACACGGGGACGACGATGCTGATCTTTGCGTTTTGTTTGCGCTGCTCCATGGCTTCAGTATAGCAGGCTTTCCGCCGCTTTTCAATAAAAAACGGCTGCATCCGAATCATCGAATGCAGCCGCAGGATGGAAGGCGGTCGGAAATGGCGTCAGAAGATGAGTTTTGTCAAGGGGGTTTTAAAACGATATAGTGAAATAACTATCTGAAAAGGAAAAATGGACGCGATAGTGAATTATACAGTTCTCAATCGCGTCTTTCTGTTTGTCATCTTTTAAATCATTTGTTACCTATATATGCAAACTGCAATAAATATGTATATGATCAAGTTGGTGTAAAATATATTATTTCACCGAAAGGAAAAACTGTATCCTGCGGTGTCTATAATAATGTCACACGAAGGATCAGCGGCTCGTCCATTATTGATAAAATTATATGTGAGTCGGAATTGTATTTATATGGAAATATGTTATAATTCTTCGAAGAAAGGATAACGAATGCTGCTACTGTTGCTCCAAACGATCGAGTCAGAAGATGATCGCGCATTTCTGATCGGTCTTTACAATCAGCATTACCAACTGCTTTTGCGAGAAGCAAACGGGATCGTGCACAACCGCCATGATGCGGAAGACGTTGTGCAGGATTTCTTTACATACGCAATTTCCCATATCGAAAAATTCCGTGAAGTTGAGTGTTGCAACTTGCGCAACTTCCTCGTTATGTGTATTAGAAGGAAAAGCATAGACGCCTTGCGCCGACGTCAGACAAAGCAGAAATACATAGTCGGCAGCATAGACCACGATGATTATTCCTTTGAATATGCGGATGAAAAGACGTCGATTGAGGAAGACGTGCTGAATCGGATTACTGCAGAGGAGCTGCATGCAGCGATTATGAAACTGCCGGAAAAACAGCAGCACATCCTCGAGTACAAGTACTTTCTGGGGATGACGGATCGGGAGATCGGAAAGCTCTTGGGTGTCCGACCGAGCAGCGTGCGATCTTATCTGACAAGAGCACGAAAAGCGGCATATCAGGTTTGTAAGGAGAATGGGTATGAGGAAGAGTAAGGAAGACGCGCTGTTTAAAAAAGCTATTTTTGAAGTAGCAAAAGAGAAAAGCGCTGCTCTGGAAAAAGAGGAGATCGAATTGAACAAAGAACCGATCCCCGAGCAGCAGAGGGCTCGCTTTATGCGCGAATTGGATAAGGTATACCCGGAGGGCGGCAAGAAGAAACGTGAAAAAACTCCCGTTCGAATCCCGCGCAGAGCAATTGCGATCGCGATCGCCTGCGTTGTATTGGTTATTGTTTTGATTCCTGCAACCTCGGAAGCAGTCAGACGACGCATTAACGAGTTGATCAAAAAGGTCATGCCGCAATACACTGAGTACCAGCTTGACGAGGAAGTACTCGGTTTTGATGGCAAAACTTATGTACCAACCTATATCCCGGAGGGGTTCAAGCGGGTTGAGAGCAAATCGGAGCATATTCTGATGTATCGTAATGAGAATGGAGCGTGGTTTGATATTGAAGTATTGGATAGCGCTGCAGTTGTTCAGCTTAATACAGAGAACGCCATTGTCGAACCAATCTTTATTGGAGAGGAATCCGGTGAAATAATCTCAAAAGAAGGTTGGGCATGCGTGATATGGTCAACTGAGAATAATGTTTTCACAATAGAGGGGACATTGTCAAAAGAAGAAATCCTCGTTGTTGCTCAAAAAATAAAAGATAAATAGAAAATTATAAATAAAGTGTTGCACTTTGTCCTCCTGTATCGTCTTGTGTAGTAGAAGACAATACAGGAGGTTTGCTATGAAGAAAACTGTTGCTTTGATCTTATCAATTGTATTTGTTTTATCGTCACTATCAACAGCCTTTGCAGAAGAAGTCACAGTACCCGATGATGAACCAATCGTAGAAGACTATATTGACTTATCGAGAATAACGGTATCCTTGCAGACAAATGGGAATACAGCTTCGTGCTAAGAAAAGTATTCAGCGTCTGTGCAGATTTCACGTTCTGCACAGACGCAGTATAATGTGCAATTCAAAGGGAGGTTCCATAGAAAAATGAAAAAAAGAAGACTGACCATTTTTCTGCTTTTACTGTTTGTATGCGTATCTTGTCAGCCAACACCAGAACATGAGATCGTTATTAACAAACGTGATGGTCAAGTGGAAGAAGCAATACTAGCAGATAATAATTCGGAAAATGATAAAGACCAAGTTTCAAATCAAGATATTATAGATACTTTTCCAGATCATTGGACGGAAGATCTTTCATCAAAGTATCTAAACTTAACAATTGATACTGGAATTGATTTTAGTAATCTCAGCACTTTCCCTGTTTACTCAATAAAAAAGAAATCGTTTGAAAAAGACACGCGATTAACGCTTTTGCAAGCAATTCTACCCAATATTGTTAAATATCAGAATGGTATAGAACTAAGTCAGGAAGAGTGGAAGTTGGCTTTAGAAAGCGCAGTAAGAGGAACAGAAAAGAGGCTGTCAAATTCTGAAGTAACATATTGCTCTTGGCCTGATCAGGAAGAGTGGATCCAGACATGTCAACAAAATTTTGAAAATTCTGTCCCGGAAGAACAGTTGTATCAAGCAACCTCTATCGAAGAAATTATTAATAAAGAAGGGCAATTTATAGTAGAACTTGAAAACGGCAATAAAGGAATTGTTTATCTAAACGATTATTCGATTCAACTTTCTAACGTTGGAACTTATACTGCTTTACAACGGAAGAGCTGGAATGTTTGGGAACTGTGGGATACAAATACAAAAGTTGCTTTCAACCCATCTATTACGATGGAGGAAGCAATTACAATGGCGGAGGGATTCCTAAATGGGTTAGGAATTAACGAATTGTCATTTATCTATGGAGAACCTGCAAGATTAAGGAATCAATTGACTCTAAGCGAAGACAGTTGTGGCTATTATCTCTCGTACAGACAAAACGGAGGGTATCCTGTTGTTTTCACTGAGAAATCTGTTATGTATGGTGGCGGCTTAAACTTTAATGATTATGATACATATCGGATTCCATGGAAGATGGAATCAATTGAACTTTATGTAGATCAAAACGGAATAAGATGGATCAATTGGGAGAACCCAGTCGATATAACAGAGTGTATCAATGACGATGTCCAGTTGCTCGCCTTTCCAGAGTTGAAAGCTTGCATCACGAACTTGTTGCGTGCTGGTATGCGAGATTATACAAGCGTATCCGGATCTGGATATCGATTGACGGAGATGAAACTAACAGCATATCCATATGCGATGATTGATTCTAACGATTATGTGCTATGCCCTGTTTGGCAGCTTTCGTTTGAGGTATATGGATTAGATCCAACATCAGACGCAATAAAAGTCGATAGATTAATGCCAAATGTTATTATGGTAGTTTTAGTTAATGCAATTGATGGCAGTTATGTGAGCCCAAATTAAGATCAACGAACAACTATTCATCATATACAGAAAACACTATACAAATTGCAAGAGCCGGAGTAGAACCCAAATCACCAGCTCATCGCTTTTGTATATAAATATTGTACAATTTGCTATGAGCCGAAACGGAATCACCGTTCCGGCTCGCTGTTTCTAAAGGTACTTTGTTTTTCTAGTGTTAGAAATGATTCTTTATCAATGTGACGTTGCCTGTTTGCTGTATTGCAGATGGAGTTGTTATTTGCATTTCATGTTTTTCCACGCAATCCAGAAGAGAATTGTCGAATAATATATTTTTATCACGAATGGATAATTCCTTACTATGCGGTGTTTTAATCAATAGAGCAATAAAGAACGGCAATCTCTTTACGCTCCAAAGCACCTTGACAAATAACCGTTTCGGTTCATATCCGTACAGCAGATATTTTGAAGAAAACAATTTCTTATAGATTATGGGGTGTATCAACATGAACATAGCGACAATTATTATTTCGGGGGTAGCACTTCTTGTATCTCTGACTTCCGCTGTTTGGAGTTTCTTGCGAGAGAGAAGAGAATCTACAATAAAAGCTTATACGCTTTTTCAAAACGAGATCGTTCCGGAGATAAACAAAATTAAAGCTGGGTTTAGAGAGAACGGGATTGATCTGAAAAGCATGAATAATGCTCAAATCAGCGATTTGATTTCAGCCAATATTCAAATTACAATCTGTTTAGCTCGGATCGAGTACTTTTGCGTTGGCGTAAATACGAGGATCTATTCCATCAGAATTCTGAATCGAATGGGCGGGAGCTTTTTTTGCGATGTTTTCGAGACATTTCGCCCGATCATTCAGGTAAAGCGATTGAATGACAAGCTTCACGGAAAACACTACGATGAATTTGAGAAGTGTGTTCAGCACTTGCATCGCATCCGAAGCAGATCACGGTATTATAGGTAATATTTAATTGATTTATATATTTAAAAACTTGCGGAGGAATATTATGTGGATATTTGAGAATCCAAAAACATACCCTGAAATGTGTACAAAGATAGCAAAATCTTTCTTTGTTATTTCTTTCATAGAACTTTTTCTTTTTGCACAAATCTCCAAAGACTTTGCACTTCTGCTTGAAAAGCTGTCCTTTGATGCAAAGATCGTAATACCCGGTATAAATCTAACGATATATCTATCATATATTTATCTTCCATTAGTACTTGCAATAATGGAGAATATTTTTAAGCTGCATGATAGATTTGGAGCATTACTACGAATTAGAAAAAGAAATGCAAAGCGAGTTGTTTTCAAAGAATATCTTAAGGAATTGGATATTAGCGAATATAGTAAAAAAGAATACAAAAAAGCATATTCCAAGTTGTTAAAAAAGTACCATATAAATTCTCATATGTTTTTGAAGATTGTAATGGGAAACGGTCTACAATGATGATTGAGGATTGGGAGACGGGGATGCTCTTTTTCAATTGTCTAAAAGCTTCAAATGGAGACGAGAGTATTGCACTACAAAATGTCAAGAAAAAATATTTAGATAAATATAAGGGATACGATTTGCACTTCTTTTTAGGTACGACAAAAGCCCACCATAATGTCTCCAAAAATCCATTCATAATAATAGGTGCTTTTGCACCCCCATATCCTCCTGGCGCGGAACAATTAAAGCTTTTCTAATGAAATGATACAAAAAGAACAGTATAGGTTTATAGCGAGCCGAAACGAGATCACCGTTCCAGCTCGCTGTTTCTTTTGCGTGGTTTCTGCGTACTGTCCCGCGCTTGCCGTGATTTCTCACGCTGCAGCTTCTTTGAATAGTCGGAGAAGGCATAGTGTCGTGCCTGCGTATAGTAGCGCATTTCCCGTACCGCACTGTTAAAGCCGTTTTCGTCAAAGTCCCTGCCGTATTGGGCTTTCAGCCGGTCACGCAAAAGCGGGGTGTCCTCCATCCGGATCGCCTGCTGCCGCTGCCATAGCTCTTTGCGGTCAATGCCCTGATCCACGGATTCTTCCTCTACAGCGTCGTAGTCCTTCTTCGCTTGCTCATGTTGTACAAAGAAATCCTGCGACAACTCGTACTGCCGATCCGCTTCGGATTCCAACGGTTGGATAGAGGTACGCTTCTCTGCGGTCTGCTTCTCGTCCGTCAGGCTCAGCTTCTGCATGAGCATGGTACGCTCGCTTTGCAGCTCATTGACCTCCTCGATCAGAACAGCATCCTTTTCCGCAAGCTCCTTCCGCTTCTTGAAATGGATCTTGCCCGTGGATTCCAGTTCCTTGTGAACACGCTTTTGCTCCGCTGTCTTTGCTTTCAGTTCCGGCAGCAACGCTTCCAACCGATCCAACCGATCAGCAGCGGTTGCGTATTGATTCCAATAATACTTGTGCGCTGCCGTTGCCTGCCGCTGTCCATAGAACGTCTCGACAAGCGTATCGCGGATGGATTCCAATTTCTCCGCAAAGATCTGAACGAGATCAGTAACGGCTACCTTCGCTGCTGCAAGGAACTCTTTGAGCTTCCGGATCAGCGCGTTGTCCGCTCTGATTTGCCGGTTCAGCTCACAGCGGTCGGAAACGATGCCCTTGCCCTCCAGTATACGTGCTTCCACGCCCTCGTGGATCGTGGGCTTCAAATCAATCCCCTGATCGGCGAAGCAGCGATGGTCGATCCGGTCCGGCTGCTGTGCTTTCTCCAAATGACGGTTGACTGCGTTGGCCCATTCCGAGCGCCACGCTTCCAACTGCTCCTTGCTGTTCCACCGTGCAGTGATCGGGTTCTGCCTTCCGTATGTTGTGCTTTTCGGTTGCTTTGACAAGCGCTCCAAACCGATCGCTTTGCTCGGCGGCAGGAACACTTTCTTGCCGTCCTTCTTGTATGGGTACTGCTTCTCCCAGCCGTCACGCTGTGCCTGTAAGAACTCCTGCGCCGCAAAGCCGCGCTCCTCACCGTTCCGAACGCACAGATATTCTTTCTGCGTCTTGTACAGCCACCTTCCATTTTCATCTAACGGTCTTACAGTAAGCAGGATATGGGCATGGGGATTGTGACCGTCGGTATCGTGGATGGCGACGTCAGCACACATACCGTCGAAAATGAAATGCTCCGTAATATACTCGGTCAATATCGCTTTCCATTCCTCGGCAGGTAGTTCCAGAGGAAGGGCTACGATCAACTCCCGTGCCAACTGGCTGTCCTTTGCTTTCTCCACGCGCTCGACGGCGTTCCAGAGCGTCCCACGATCAGACCACTCCGGCGGCGCTTGTGCGGGTAGAAAGATATGCTTCCAGACAAGACCGCCTTTGCGGGTATAGTCATGGGTGATCCCGTCGTATTGATTGGTAATTACATCGCAGCTCATATAGGCTGCGGCGGCGACTGCCGAGCGTCCTGTCCCTCGGCTGATAATCTTGGCTTCCAAATGATAAATTGCCATGAAAAAATCTCCTTTCTGTGATTATGTTTTTGAAACGGCGCACCGTTTCCACCGCATACCCCGAAACCCTGCGGTGCAGGGTTTCATGCAGCGAGAATTGCACGACAATTCGCTGCTGCTCAGACAATGACGGCTTGCGGCATTGTCTGCCCCTCCGGAGAAAGCAACGCTTTGGGAGGAGCGCACGACCCGACGCAGGAGGGTATCACCGCCGACATGGTCGGTGGTGTATAAGTGCGCCCTTCGGAAAAAATAAAAAAGAAGAAGCAGCCGCGGACGGCTGCTTCCTCCGATTCCGATCCCTAACGGTCTCGGATCTGTTCCATGTAACGCTTCGCATCCTCAAGCTCCATGTCCTTGATTTTCGGGAATACGCTCTCTGCAATCGCGCCGATCTGAATCAATCGTCTGGTTCGCGCCTTGCGTTCCTTGACCCGATCCCGCGCTTGCGCTTCCTCCAATCTGTGCTGTGCCTGGATACGTTCTGTTTCGTTCATAAAAGCTCCTTTCTGCTAAAACCATGTGATTTCAGCTATAATGTCTGTTTTTCTGGATGGCACCGTTTCGGCACCGTGCCTCTCCGGACGGAATGGAAAAGGCACCGAATTTTGCTCGATTTGGCACCGTGCATCTGTCTCTCCAAAGTGGTGCGAATAGTCGCACCACTCGACCGTCCGAAAGAAAAAATGATGCGAGAAGTCGCACCATCCAATCCATCCTGTTGACTGGAAAGATAGAAAACAGGGGTCAATAATGCCTGTTTTTGACGGCATTCGTATCTCGGCGTTTTGCCGTGCCGTCATTTTCGACCGTTTTTGACGTCACCAGCCCTTGCTGCCAAATCAGCCGAAAATGGCAGCAGAGACTTCTCCCTGCTGCCATCTCGCTGCCAAATGGAAATTGTGATCAAGTAGATTACAATTTCTGCGGTTCGCCGGACGCCACAGCAAAGAGCATTCAGCATACAAAACGCCCCGCAAGGATTATCCCTGCGAGGCGCTGTCCGTCTGCCTATGCCGTTTCCTTTTCCGTGTCTGTCTCTGTTCGTTTTGCTTCCTTCTGCGGCTTGATCTTGGTCCGATAGTATTCCTGCATATAGGCGCGTTTCTTTCGGATTCGCTCCAGTTGTTTCGGAGAGACGACCTTTTCCGGGATCGCTTCTTGCGGCAGTTCCACCTTGCCGATGTGCTTCAGAAAGATTTCAACCTCCTGCACCCGCTCGCCGTTGATCTTCTCCGGTGCGTGTACAAGGATCTTGTCCACAAACGCAAGGATCATTTCATCGGTCAGGAATGAGAAATCGGTGTATTTTTTCGCAAGCGTCAAGAACCGTTCCGCACGGTCGGTGTCATCCGTAAAGGCGTCGGCTTTTACCTGATCGGAAGCTACTGTTTCCTTCAGCGCTTTCTGCTCCGCTTCGTATGCTTCCGCCATCTGCTGATACCGTTCCAACGGAATTCGATCAAGTGCGTAATCCTCGTACAGCTTCATGATCAGCCGATCTAACTCCGCGATCCGCTTTTGTGCCTTGCCGATCTTACGCTGCAGTTCCTTTGCATCCGCTTTGTTCTGTATCTCGGACTGCTCTCTGACACGCCGGATAAACCGTTCCTCGTCGAACGTCGCATACCGTACTACTTCTCGAATCGTGTTCAAGAGCAGCAGCCGTATCGCCTTGGACGTAATGGAATGTGAGGAGCAAGTCTTGTCCGATCTGTATTTTGTGAGTTCGTAGGTAGAGCAGCAGTAACCGTCAATCGGATATAATCCCGTTACGGGGTCTGGAAGGACGTGCAATTGCTTTGCCTTTGAGCCCCGCTTGTGGTTATACATCTTCTTACTGCAGTCTGCACAGAACACCAATCCGGTCAAGACGTTTGCTTTTCCGGTCGTGTCCGTACGCCGTACCGTTTTCCTTGCGCTCTGCACGGCGTCGAACGTTTCTTGATCAATGATCGCTTCATGGGTATTCTCAATGATCTGCCATTCGGAGGGATCGTTTCGGATTCGCTTATGCGTCTTATACGATTCACTCGTAGATCGTCCGTTGACCGTATGACCGAGATATTCTGCATGGGAAAGAATATCGGCGACCGTCCGGCAGTTCCAATCATACGGACGCTCATGCACCCATGAGTTCCCGCTGTTCCAAATGCCGTGTGTTGACATGTAATACGACGGCTTTTCCACTTTGCGCGCACTCAAGGATTTAGCAATCTCGACGACGCCGATCCCTTTTGCCGCAAGTGAAAAGATTCCTCTGACAACCGCTGCCGCTTCCTCATCCACGATCCAATGGTGTCGATCGGCGGGGTCCTTTCGGTATCCGTAACAGGGGATAGAAGCATATGGCATACCGGCATTGCCGCGGGCTTTATATGCTTGCTTTTGCTTATGAGAGCAATCGCGCAGATAGAAGTCATTGATCACATTCAGAAATGGCGCGATCTCGCTGCTGTTCCGGTCGTTGCTGTCGATGTTGTTGGAGACGGCGATAAAGCGAACGTGATTCTGCGGGAAGAAGATTTCCGTATAATACCCGGTCTGCAAATACTCTCTGCCGACGCGGCTCATATCCTT
>CAKJYC010000019.1 GCA_918244965.1 Clostridiales bacterium
ATATTGCGGCGCGCGACCTTTCGTCCTGTCTCGAAAAGTTTATCCCGGAGATGGATCGCGAGCAGATGACACTGATCCTCAGCAGCTTCGGATACAAGCGCGGTGTGCCGGTCGACGCGGACATGGTCGTCGACATGCGGTTTGTGGAAAACCCGTTCTATTACGAGGACATGCGGTTCCTTGCGGGCACCGACGAGAAGGTACGCACGTTTGTGTTGAGCCAGCCGTATGTGATGGATTATCTGGACAGCCTCGAAAAGAACATTACAGATATGCTGCCGCTGTTTGAACAGCAGGACAAGCACATCCTGCGAGTCTGCTTCGGCTGTACGGGCGGCAGACACCGCTCCGTCGCGGCGGCGGAGGAGATGGCGGCAAGGCTTCGCAAGCGCGGGCATGCCGTGCGCATCTATCACCGCGACGTGCGGCGCGAGCTGCAGGACATTGAGCGGCGCACGGGGAAGAGAGAGTTATGAGCTTCTCATCGGATTGCAAGGAGGAGCTGATCCGCATTCGCGTCAAGAGCGCCGAGCAGCGGCTTTGTCAGCTGTCCGGCATGACGCTCACGGCGGGCGGCATCCGCATTTCACGCCGGCCGTCGCTGTTCTACCATACGGAGAGCCCGGCGACCGCGAAGCATATCGCGTCGATCGCACTGAGCCTGTATGATGCGGACGCGGTGGTGGAGGAGAAGCGCGTTGAGCATCGCCGTCGCCCGATCTATGAGGTCTCGCTGGCCGGTGCCGAGATCGAGCGACTGATGCGCGAGACCGGCGCGATGACGCCCGGCGAAAACGGGTTCCGGCTGATGAACGAGATCCCTGCGGTCGCGTTCGCCTCGGAGGACAACAAGCGCGCGTTTTTACGCGGGTGCTTTCTGGGCGGCGGGAGCTGCGTCGATCCGAAGCGCGGCTATCATTTCGAGATGATCTTTCGCGCGAAGACGGTTGCGGACGCCGCGGTTGCCATGATGCAGGATTTTTATCTGCCTGCGCGGCTTTCGGTCCGCAACGGCGACCGCTATATCGTCTATCTCAAGGAGGGCGACGACGTCAGCGGCATGCTTGCGCTGATCGGCGCGTCGTCGTCGGCGCTCGCGCTTGAGAATGTGCGGGTCGAGAAGGACATGCGAAACTACATCAACCGCACCAACAACTGTGAAACGGCGAATCTGGACAAGCAGGTGGTCGCGTCGATCCGGCAGCAGAAGGCGATCATGACGATCGACAAACGGATCGGCATCCGGTCGTTGCCGGCAAGCCTGCAGCAGGCGGCGATGCTCCGGATCGCGCATCCGGACGCGACCGTGCAGGAGCTTGCGGAAATGGCGGACATACAGAAATCCGGCATGTATCACCGGCTTGACCGGCTGATGAAGCTCGCCGGGGAATTGGAGGACTCATGAATAAGGCTTATACGACGTTTGCCCCTGTCTACGACAGAATGATGCACGACGTCGACCGCGACGCATGGGCGTCGTATCTCGACGGGTTCTTAAGGGAAGCCGGTGCGAAGGACGTGCTGGACTGCGCGTGCGGCACCGGAGCGATGGCGATCCGGCTCCATCATCTCGGCTATCGGGTGACCGGCAACGACGTTTCGCCCGAAATGCTGATGCAGGCGCGCACCAACGCGTTCATGGCAAGGGCGAAGGAGATCATCTTCATCTGCGAGGACATGCGCAAACTGAAGATCCACAAGCCGGTCGACGCGCTTGTGTGCGCGTGCGACGGCGTCAATTATCTGACGTCGATGCAGGACGTCGATTCGTTCTTCCGGCATGCGGCGGAAGCGCTGAATCCCGGCGGCGTGCTGCTGTTCGATGTGTCCTCGCCCTATAAGTTCGACCGCGTGCTCGGCACGAACACGTTCACCGAGGAGACGGAGGACTATGCTTATATCTGGAAAAACAATTATGACCCGCAGTCGAAGCTGTGTGAGATGACGCTGACGTGCTTCGTCAAAAACGGTGCGCAGTACGATCGCTTCAACGAGACGCATCTGCAGCGCGCGCACAGCGAAGCGGAGCTTATCGATGCACTGAAGCACGCGGGCTTCACCGACGTCGCGGTGTACGGCGCATTTACGCGCAATCCGCCGAAGGACGATTGCGAACGGCTGCAGTTTGCCGCAAAGAAGGGGAACTGACATGAAGGACTGCATCATCCACGGAATGCTCGAACAGCGCGCGCTGCGCTTTGCCGCGATCGACGGTACGCAGCTGGTGCGCGATGCGCAGAACACGCACGGCCTGTCCCGCGTGGCGACGGCCGCGCTCGGACGGCAGCTTCTGATGACCGCAATCTGCGCGACGCTCTGTAAAAATGACGGTGATACAGTCACGACCGTGCTTGCGGGCGGCGGGCCCGGAGGCAATCTCGTATGCGTCGGGCGGCACGGCGGGCTCGTCAAAGGTTATGCGGCCGATCCGTCGGTCGAGCTGCCGCTGCGCGCGGACAGCAAGCTTGATGTGCGCGGCTATGTCGGGACCTCCGGCAAGCTGACCCTGATCCGCGACCTCGGCCTTAAGGAGCCGTATGTCGGCATGTGCAACCTGATCTCCGGCGAGATCGCGGAGGACTTTGCGCAGTACTTCACCGCAAGCGAGCAGACGCCCTCGATCGTGTATCTCGGCGTGCATGAGAATGCTGCCGACGGCTTCGTGACCGGCGCGGGCGGGCTTCTCATCCAGACGATGCCGGACTGCCCGGACGAGGCGATCGAGCATGTCATGGCGGCGGCGGACTGCATTCCGACGCTCGGCACGCGGCTTGCGGAGGGCGAATCGCTCGACGTGATCCTTGCCGATCTGTTCGACGGGCTCGACGCGCAGACGACCGACCGGTTCACGCCCGCGTTTTTGTGCGACTGCACGCGGGAACGGCTCGAACGCGCGCTGCTTTCGATCGGCGAGAAGGAATTAAGAGAGATCATCGAGCAGGACGGCGAGGCGGAGCTGACCTGCCAGTTCTGCGGCAAGGCATATCATTTTGACCGGGAGGAGCTCGAAGCGCTGCTTTCCGAGGCGACGGACAACGGAGGAACGGATGAAGAATAACGACGAGACGGGCGTGATCGTTCCGTTTCGGCAGAACGCGGAATTCTATTATCAGCGGGGAAACAGATACCTGTCGGACGCGCAGGACCTTCTGCGGGCCGAACAGTACCTGCGCAAAGCATACGAAATGGAGCCGGACCGCGACGAATACGTGCTTGCGTTCGCCGAGACGCTGTACCGCATGCACCGCTACGAGGAGAGCCTGTCCGTGCTGCTGACGTCGCTCACGCCGGACAATCAGGATTCCTCGGAGCTGGCGTTCGGCATTGCGTCGGTGTTTACGGGGCTGGAGGAGTTCGGCGCAGCGAGCAACTGCCTGAAGCTGTGCCTCGACCGCGATCCGGACGGACCGTATGCCGACCGCGCGCTGGACCTGCTGTCGTTCATTGAGGACGAGCCGGAGCTCGAAGCGCAGATCGGACTGATGGAGGGCGAGGACATAGCGTTGCTCGATCTCATCCACCACGCGAAGGCCGCTTACGTTTCGACCGACGACGACACCGGGCTCAAGATGCTGCTGGCGGCGTCGGAGAAGTATCGTTCGAGTGAAATGCTCGACATGGAGATCGCCATGATGCAGTTCTCCCTGCACGAGTACGACGAGGCGAAAAAACGCCTGTTTAACCTGTTCAAGCGCAACAGCAGAAGCGTGCGCGGCAACGCGCTGATGACGCTGATCTATCATGTGCAGAAGCAGGAGCAGGAGGCGAAGGAGCAGTCCAAGAAGATCCTGATCGACGGCGACTGTTCGCCGGAGGAGCTCGGATACGCCGCGCCGATCCTGATCGAGATCGGCGAGTATATGCGTGCGCAGACGGCGCTGGAGCTTTTGCGCGAATCGCTGCCGTACGACGTCGAAATGCTGCATCAGCTGGCGTTCTGCTATTATGTGAACGGGCGGCGGCGCGAGGCCGAGCAGATCTATGACGAGCTTTGCATGCGTGACGAGGGCGACACGGTCGCGCAGTATTACAAAAAGCATATCCGTGAGGATTCCGAGACGGACTTCATCCGCGGCTGGACGGTCAACTACGACGTGCCGATCCGTGAGGCGGTCGTGCGGCAGCGCCGCATCCGCGATCTTGCGACGGCAGGTGCGGAGGCGATCCGCACGACGTGGAAGAACGACCGGGAGTTTCGCGAAATGCTGAAGTGGTCGCTCTTCAGCCCGCTTTCGCCGTCGCTGCGCGGCGCGGCAAAGATGCTGTCGATCATCGCCGATACGGAGGCGGAGCGTGCGCTGCGTGCGTTTCTGATCCGCTTCGATCAGTCGGATGAGGACAAGCAGTTCGTGTTCGGCCTGCTGCTCGGTATGGAGGCGCAGCCGCCGTTTTCGCTGTATTATCAGGGTGAATGGCAGTTCGGCGTCGTAAAGCCGGTGCGCATGCCCGATCGCCTGCCGGTCAGCTATGAAGCGATCCTCGACATGATCAACGGCTTTTCCGACCTGCTGAAAAAGGACCTGCGTTACCGCACGGTCAAGGTCCCGGAGCATCTTTCCGAGATCTCGACGCGCATCTTCTACTTCTACCTCGCGTGTTGCCCGGACGGGAAATATCCGCACATCACTCGGCAGCAGGAGGACGCGATCGCCGCGGCGTTCCTGATGATGGGACTCGGCGCGCTGAACGAATCGTCGATCCAGCCGGACGTGCTGATGGATGTGTTCGAGGTGTCGGAGCGGCGGCTGACCAACGCGCTGAAGCGCATTTTTCTGACCATGCAGCGGATGAAGGAGAGTTAAATGGAGTTTACCGCAACCGCAAAGATCGGGCTTGAATCTACGGTCGCCTTTCAACTGCATAAGCTGGGGATCCTGGACACCGAAACGCTTGACGCGCGCGTGAAGTTTCACGGCGGCTTCGACGAGATGGCGAAGGCGCTGCTGTGGTTGCGCACGGCAGAGCGGCTGCTCCTGACCGTCGGGACGTTCCGCGCCGACACGTTCGACGCGCTGTTTGAACAGACCAAGGCGCTGCCGTGGAGCCGGTATCTTTCGCCGAGGACCCGCATCCATGTGAACGGCAAGAGTGCAAAGAGCACGCTGTTTTCGGTTTCGGACTGCCAGAGCATCGTCAAAAAAGCGATCGTCGAATCGCTGAAGGCGGCCTATCGCGTCGCTGCGGTTCCGGAGACGGAGGAGGAGGTCATCGTCGAGGTCGGCATCCTGCGCGACGAGGTCACGCTTGCGCTCGACTGCTGCGGCGCAGGGCTCTCACGCCGCGGCTACCGCACCTACAACGTGCCTGCGCCGCTGTCCGAAACGCTCGGCGCGGGGCTGATCCTGCTGTCGCGATTCTTCCCGGATACGCCGCTGATCGACCCGATGTGCGGCTCCGGCACGATCCCGATCGAGGCCGCGATGATCGCAAACAACATCGCGCCGTCGCAGAACCGCAGCTTTGCCGCCGAGCAATGGAAATTCCTCGACCCCACTGTGTTCTCCCGTGCGCGCGAGGAGGCGCGGGACGTCATGCGGCACGATCCGCTCTGCATTCAGGGCTCGGATATCGACCCGCACTGCATCGATCTCTGCAAGAAGCATGCGAAGAAGGCGGGCGTTATGCTTGACTGGAAGGTGCGCCCGGTGAAGGACCTGAAAACGAGTTGGAGAAACGGCGTTCTGATCTGCAATCCGCCCTACGGCGAACGGCTGTCCGACGAGAAGTCGGTGAACGCGCTGTACCGCGAGATGCGGACCGTGTTCGACACGATCCCGGACTGGCAGATCAATCTCATCACCTCCAACCGCGACTTCGAGAAGATCTACGGAAAGCCCGCCGACAAGCGCCGAAAGCTCAGTAACGGCGGCATGGTCTGCACGGTCTACCAGTATTTTGCAAAGCGCGGCTGACAGACGCTTCTTTTTTCCATCCTTCCGCCATACCATAAGGCGGGAGGATTTTTGTATGATGCGAAGAATTGTCAGTTTTTTCATCACGTTCGTTTTTCTGTTCGCGCCTGCGCCGTCTGCGCACGCGGAAACGGAGCCTTCGTACTGCATCATGCCGCTGCATTCGGACAAGGTCATCGCCCAGCGCAACGCGGACGAATGGCTGAATATCGCAGGGCTCACCAAGCTCCCGGCGGTGCTGACCATCTGCAGCGCGGTCGACCGGGGACTTCTCGACGAGAACGCGGAGGTGCAGGTCAGCGCGAAGGCGGCGGGCGTCGGCGGGCCGTCGGCGTATCTCGAAAAGAACGAAACGATCGCCGCAAAGGAGCTGATCCGTGCGGCCGTCATGATCTCCGCGGGAGACGCGATCACGGCGCTTGCCGAGCACGCGTTCGGCTCGGAGGATGTGTTTTTGAAGAACATCGAGTTGACGATGCGGGATGCGGGCGTCAACAAGCAGCTGCCGGACAGCCTCGGAACCTACATGACGTTTTCGTGCAGGGAGCTGATTGCGCTCGGTGAGGCGGCGGTCGAGAGTCCGACGTTTGTGAAATACTGCGTCGAGACGTATGCGGTTCTGGAACACCGCAGCGGACGCAGGACGGAACTGGCCTCGGCAAACAAACTCTTAAACTCGCTGTCAGGCTGTTTCGGCCTGTTTACGGGCAGCTCCAAGTCGGACGGGTACTGCGGCGTGTTCGCCTGCAAGCGGCGCGATACGACCTACCTCTGCGCGATCATCGGCGCGCCGAACAGCAAGATCCGCTTTGAAACGGCGTCGCGGCTGTTTGAGGAGGCGTTTGCCAATTATGCATACGAAACGGTCTGCGATCCGGACGAACCGGTGCTGGAGGGTTATCCGGTGCTCGGCGGCGACGTCGATGCGGTCGATCTGTACGTAAGGGATTCGTGCGTGCTGCTGCGAAAAAAGGACGAGGGTGAACCGCAAAAGCGCGTCGACCTGCCGGAGACGCTGACCGCGCCGCTCGATCCGGAGCATGCGGTTGGATCCGTCGCCTATGTCGGTGCGGACGGGACCGTGCTCCTGGAGGCTGCGTTGTATCCGAAGGAGCCGGTAACGGCGAACGGGTTTACCGAGATCTTAAAGCGCCTGTTTGCGCTCTTTCTGGGCGGATAAGGCGCAGCATACAAAACGCGGAACAGGCAGCAATGAATGCTTGCAATGCCGCGTTTTTTCGGTTATAATAGCAACATGATTATTCAAAATCTTGATTTGCTGAGAAGCGACCCGAAACTGTTTTTCCTGTATCTTGCCTGCTTCCTTCCCGTCATGCTGCTGAGCCTGACGCTGCACGAGTGGGGGCATGCCTTTGCTGCGCACCTTTGCGGTGACGATACGGCCAGAAACTTCGGACGCATGACGCTGAACCCGCTGGCGCACATCGACCCGATCGGGTTTTTGATGCTCCTGTTCGTCGGATTCGGCTGGGCGAAGCCTGTTCCGGTCAATTCTCGCAACTACCGGAATTATAAGGCGGGGGAGGCGATCGTGTCGCTTGCGGGCGTCGCGATGAACCTGCTGCTGGTGCTGCTTTTCTCCGGTCTGTATCTGTTGTTCGGCTGGCTGTCGATCAAAACCGGAGCGCAGTGGATGCGGAGCAAATTCCTCTGGTTTGTTCTGTATATGGGGATCAGCCTGAACGTCACGCTGTTTCTGTTCAATCTGCTGCCGATCTATCCGCTCGACGGCTACCACATCTTCGAGCTGCTGCTTGCAAAGCGGCTGCCGATGAAGGTGTTCCTGTTCCTGCGGCGCTACGGCAGCTTTATCCTGATCGGCATCTTCCTTTTGATGCGGGTTTTCGATTTCTATCCGACGAGCGTACTGTCGGGTTGGCTGTTGGATGGACTCAACGACATTTTGCGATTTAATCCGCTTTGGTATTTGTATATATAATCCATGGAAGAGTATCGCGTATCGTTATCCCAATTTGAAGGGCCGCTCGATCTGCTGCTGCACCTGATCGACAAGGCCGAGATCAATATCGAGGACATCTTCGTGTCGGAGATCACCTCGCAGTATCTTGCGTACATGGACGACCTATCCGAGCTTGACATGGACCGCGCAAGCTCGTTCCTGACGGTTGCCGCGCAGCTTCTTCTGATCAAATCGCGAAGCCTGCTGCCGCGTCCGCCGGTCGAGGACGAGAACGAGGAGGACCCGAAGGAAGCGCTTTTAAGACAGCTTCGCGAATACAAGGCCTTCAAGGAGGCAAGCGCAGAGCTTTCCGAACGGTTCGAGGAAGCGAAAAAAGCGTATACGCGGCTTCCGGAGGACGTCATCCTTCCGCCGCAGAAGTTCGAGCTGAAAAACGCAACGGTCGATCAGCTGTACAGCGCGTTCCTCGACATCCTGAACCGCGACGATATCCAGGAGGACAAGCAGGAAACGACGCACAGCGTCCGGCCGGATACGTTCACGGTGCGCGAGCGCGTCGTGCATCTTCGGACAAAGCTCAAGGACGGCCGCGTGCGTTTTTCGGATCTGTTCACCGACGCGAGCACGCGCATGGAAAAGGTCGTCACCTTCATGGCGCTGCTGGAAATGCTGGCGCGCGGCGAGGTGCATATCACGCAGGGCGCGACGTTCGCGCCGATCTATATCCGCGCAAAGGCGTTGTCGGAGAACGACAAAGAGACGGTCTATATGGACGAGGTAGAGGACTGATGGAGAAGAGAAAAGCCGCAATCGTGGAGTGTATGCTGTTCGTGGCGGGCGAGCCGGTGCTGATCACCGAGATCGCGCGCGTGCTCGAACAGGACGAAGCGTCTGTAAGAGCGCTGCTCTACGAAATGGAAATGCAGTATCGCGACGAGGGGCGGGGGATCTGCCTGCTGTCCACCGAGGACACGGCGCAGCTGATCTCGAACCGCGATTACATTCAGTACGTCGAGGCGCTTTTGCAGCCGGAGCAGAAAAAGAGCGTGTCCCAGTCGATCATGGAAACGCTTGCCGTCGTCGCCTACAAGCAGCCGGTCACCCGCGCGGAGATCGAAGCCGTACGCGGCGTGCGCTGCGAGTACGCGGTGAGCCAGCTGCAGAAGCTCGGCCTGATCGCCGCCGTCGGCAGAAAGGACGTCATCGGCAAGCCGATGCTCTACGCCACGACCGACACGTTTCTGCACCAGTTCGGCCTGCATAATCTCAATGAGCTGCCGTCTCTGCCGCTCGAAGTGCCGGAGACCGTCGAAACCATCGAAACCGTCTGAACAGGGAGGGGGAACACCATGAACAAGCGCACGGATTATCTTTCCTGGGACGAATACTTTATGGGCGTGTCGCTGCTGTCGTCGTACCGCAGCAAGGATCCGAGTACGCAGGTCGGCGCATGCATCGTCAGCGAAAACAACAAGATCATGTCGGTCGGCTACAACGGCTTTCCGATCGGCTGCAGCGACGACGAATTTCCGTGGGACCGTGAGGGCGATCCCTTTGACACGAAGTACCCCTACGTCTGCCACGCGGAGCTGAACGCGATCCTGAACAACGACGGCGCATCCTTGCAGGGCTGCCGCATCTACGTTGCGCTGTTCCCGTGCAACGAATGCGCAAAGGCGATCATCCAGTGCGGCATCAAGGAGGTCGTCTATCTTTCCGATAAGTACAACAACACGCCGATGAACCGCGCCAGTAAGCGCCTGTTCAACGCCGCGGGCGTGCGCCTTCGTAAGCTCGTCCCGAAGCGCGATTCGATCCTGATCGACTTCGACGAAAGCAAGGTATAAAGCGAACAGCAAATGAAAAAGCGCTCCGATCGGGAGCGCTTTTTACAATCAAAAATGCACGTTCGGCAGATCCGGCGGATCGGTAACCGGCGTCCAGTCGATTCCGGAGAGATGCAGCTTGTCGGAAATACCGTCGGCGGTATCGAACGGACCGATCACGCTGTCGTCTGTCGTATCGAGCGCGTAATAGCTAAAGATACGAGCTTCTTTCTCTTGATCGGTAATAAAATCGTCTGCAGTTTGAATCCCTTCGAGCAGGATGTACGGCTCCCGAATGCAGAATCCGGTTACAAAGTATTGCGGGATCATCATGCACCACCCGCCTTCGCCGGCTTTCTTTGAGATCTCTATGCAATGCGAATTGACACGCACAAGATCATAGTCTCCGTAGATAGTGACGTCCCAATCGCCGCACAGGTTGCCGATCATGTTTTCAGGGAAAAAGGAACATGCGCACAGTACAACAATCAAGAGACAGCACAATATGAGCTTTCGTGTTGTTTTCTTCTTCATCCGATTACCTCTCTCTGAAAGTCGTAGAGATCATCCGGGGTATGTGCTGAATCACACCCGATCGAAAACAGAAGGAATCCGAACAGCATAAGCGGAAAGACGATTCTTCTCATGATTTGTTCCCTCCAACTGTTTTTTCAGAATGATCGGTCTTTATCGTGTGTCAACAGAACCGTTTGTTTTTTTGTTCGTCTTTGCATTACGATTTGACCAGAATGATGATTTCCGGCGGATTGCGGTCCGCCTTTTTTGGATTACCCGCAAATGTTCCGACAAACTCAACGATCAAGTGCGATTCAGACGCCGCATCCAGTTCAAACACAGAGGATGCGGTTTCGGGATCATTTGCCGTCAGCTCGTTTTCGAGGATCAGACCGTTTTCCCGATCCTTTGAAAAGTCGCCATGGATTTCAAACGACAGCTTTTCTTCGGTTGGATTGGAGACGTCGAGCTCACAGACAAACAGAACGCGATCGCCGTCTGTGGAGAACGTGACAAGCGTTTCGTTTGAGACTTCGATTGCACTGCTTGATGGAACGGCGTTCTGTCTGCATCCAAGCAGCAGAAGCAGGCAGGCCGCGAAAACAACGATTCTTCTCATCATTCATCCCTCAATAATGCGCTTCGTAATAGAAATAATGGTTGCCGAGCGGCTCGACATAGAAGGTGTTTCGGGCGGAATCCGAAAAGCTGTAGCCGCGTCCTTCGGGCCGGGGGTTGTCGGGCGTGACCGGTTCATACAGTGCAAACGGATCGTCCGCTTCGGAATAAAAGATCCCGTAATACGACGAACTGGGAGCAATTCCGGTGCCGCCGCAATAGATATCGACGCAATCGGATTTGACGTAAACATTCGAAACGCCGAAGATATCCTTTAGATCTTCAAAGCTGCCCGTTTCGGCGGCTTTTCGGAATGCTTCCTCATTTTCCCGATACAGATCCGCGACGCTGTCCCGATCCGTCAGATTGCCCGGCGTATGTTCGTCGATCTCGATCATCAGACCGAACAACAGCGCTCCCTCCAAACAACAATAACATCCCATCGGCAGCATAAGAAGAAACAGCGAAAGCAGCAGGCAGCATAGCTTCTTTGCCATGCGTCAGTCCTCCCTCCGGTATTCCAGAATATCGCCGATCTCACAGTCGAGCGCCTTGCAGATCGCGTCGAGGGTGGAGAAGCGGATCGCCTTCGCCTTGTTGTTCTTCAGGATCGAAAGATTTGCAAGCGTGATGCCGACCTTTTCCGAGAGCGTATTCAGCGACATTTTGCGCTTTGCCATCATGACGTCAAGATTAACGATGATCATAGCGACACCTCAGATCGTTGCATCATTTTCTTCTTTGATCTCGTTCGCCTTCCGGATGACGTCGGCGACCACGCGCAGCACGACGCCGAGGAACAGCGCGATAAACGAGATGAACAATGCTTCACGGATGAACAGGAAGAACAGCGGGACGGCAAGGAAGCCTGCAAGGATCGCCGCCCACGAAATGTTCATCAGCAGGCGTACGCTCCGTTCTGCAAAGAAACGATCGCGCAGGATGCTGTCGATCAAAAGCGTCAGGCAGACGTCGGCAAAAAGCACGAGCGCAAGGATCGCATAGGACAGGACATAGACGATCCAGGCGTTTGCGGTCGCGCCGGGGACCGTGGCGATGCGGGCGATCCCGACGATCGGTAACGCGATGCTCATGCCGAGAAAGACAAGAAAAGCGACGATGCAGAATGCATAAGAAAGAAACAGGGAAAAGCGCTTCATACGAACCTCCTTTTCCCATATTCTACCACAAATCGGTCGAATGTCAATATGAAATTATCGTAAAACAATAAATATATTCCGAATAACGAGATCAGTCGCGCAAGGTCGCCTGGTAGAAGTTGGCGTAGATGCCGTTCTGTGCGATCAGCGCGTCGTGGCTGCCGCATTCGCGGATGCCGAGCTTGTCGATGACAATGATCTCGTCGGCGCTGCGGACGGTGGACAGGCGGTGCGCGATGATCAGCGTCGTGCGGCCCTCGGAGAGCGCGTCAAAGCTCTTCTGAATGTCGTATTCGGTGACGGTGTCGAGCGCGGACGTCGCTTCGTCGAGAATCAGGATCGGCGGGTTCTTGAGGAACAGCCGCGCGATTGAAATGCGCTGCTTCTGTCCGCCGGACAGCTTCACGCCGCGTTCGCCGACCTCGGTCTGATACTGGTCGGGGAAGCGCATGATCTCGTCGTGTATGTGTGCGCGGATCGCGGCCTCGACGACCTCCTCATCGGTGGCGTCGAGTCTGCCGTAGCGGATGTTTTCGAGAATGGAGCCCGCAAACAGGAACACGTCCTGCTGCACGATGCCGATGTTGCGGCGCAGCGATTCCTGCGCATAGTCGCGCACGTCGACGCCGTCGACAAGGATCGCGCCCTCCTTGACGTCGTAAAAACGCATGAGAAGGTGGCACATCGTCGTTTTGCCGCCGCCGGACGGGCCGACCAGCGCCAGCTTTTTGCCGGGCTCGACCGTAAGGCTGACGTCGGACAGCACCTGTCTGCCGCCGTCGTAGCCGAAGCTGACGTGCGAAAACTCGATCCTGCCTTCAAGGTGATTGACCTCGATCGCGCCCTCGCGGTCGACAATATCGCTCTTGGTGTCGAGGATCTCAAGGAACCGCGTAAAGCCCGCCATGCCCATCATGTACTGCTCAAAGAAGCTCGCAAAGCGCTTGAGCGGCGACGTAAAGGCCGAAACGTAGAGCATGAAGGTGATAAACGTCAGCGAGCTGAAGCCCGCCTTGTTGACGATCAGGATGCCGCCGACCAGCAGCACGATCACGTTGAACAGCGCGATGAAGAATTCCGTGCCGCTGTTGAACACGGCCATCGCCTTATAGAACCGGTCCTTGGCGTGGAGGAACGCGCGGTTGCCCTCCTCGAATTTTGCGATCTCATAACCCTCGTTCGCAAACGCTTTGGCGACGCGCGCGCCGGAGATCGAGGATTCAATGCCCGCGTTGATGTTGGCCGTCTGCTCCTTGACGGATTTGCTCGTCGACTTCATGATAAAGCGCGACTTCATCACGAAGAAGATGCAGAACGGCATCAGTACCAGCATGGCGAGCGCGATCCGCCACTCGATGAAGAACATGGCGACGAACGCGCCGAGCACGGTCAGCGAGGAGATCAGAAGGTCCTCCGGTCCGTGGTGCGCAAGCTCCGAGATCTCGAAGAGATCCGTCGTCGCGCGCGAGAGCAGCTTGCCGGTGCGGACCTTGTCGTAAAAGCTGAACGGCAGCGTCTGGATATGCGAAAAGATGTCGCGGCGCATGTCGGCCTCGACACGCACGCCGAACAAATGGCCCCAGTAGTTCACGATGTACAGCATGATCGCGCGCACGACGTACGCGGCGAAGATCGCGCCGATCAGCACCGCAAACAGTGTGACAAGGTGCGCGGAGCCGGTCTGCTCGATTTCCGGGAACAGCTTTTTGAGGAGATAGTTCGTCAAAAGCGGGAACGTGACGTCGACCGCCGCAACCATCGTCGCGCAGCCGATGTCCAGCAGAAACAGACCGAGATGCGGCTTATAATACTTTGCAAAGCGTTTGATCTTATTCATATACCTATCATACAGGATTCGGCCCGGTTTGTCTACAGCCAAACAGGAAGAATATGTCGGATTACTGACGCATAGTCTATGGCAAACGGAACATCGGGAGGGTTTTATGGACAGAACGTCTCTGTATCACGATATGATGGAACGCACGCAGGGCGATATCTACCTTGGGGTGATCGGTCCGGTGCGGACGGGCAAATCGACGTTTATCAAACGGTTCGCGGAGCTACTCATGGTGCCGAACGTCGAAAACGAATTCCAGCGGCAGCGGCTTGTCGACGAACTGCCGCAGAGCGGGACCGGCAAGAGCATCATGACGACGCAGCCGAAGTTCATTCCGAACGAGGCGGTCGAGGTGCGACTCGACGAAACGGCGACGGCGCGGATGCGGCTGTGCGACTGCGTAGGCTTTCTTGTGCCCGGCGCGATCGGCTCGGAGGAGGACGGCGCGCCGCGTATGGTGACGACGCCGTGGTTTGCGGAGGACATTCCGTTTGAGCAGGCGGCGGAGATCGGCACGCGCAAGGTGATCGAGGACCACGCGACGGTCGGGATCGTCGTGCTGACCGACGGCACGATCACTGACATCCCGCGCGAAAGCTATCTGGAGGCCGAGCAGAAGTGCATGGACGCGGTCAGGGAGACCGGCAAGCCGTATGTGATCCTGCTCAACTCCGCAGACCCGAACGGCGACCTTGCGCAGCGCACGGCGGAGGAGATCCGCGAACGCTACGGCGTCGCGCCGATGGTGACGGACATTCTGCATCTGTCGGAACGCATGCTGACCGGTATTCTGACCGAGATCCTGTACGCGTTCCCGCTGAAGATGGTCGAGCTCTCCGGCCCGACATTTTTGAACGCGCTCGGCGCCGATCATCCGGTGCTGAAGGAGATCATCGAAACGCTGACCGTTGCGGTGCGCGACGTACATTGCGTGCGCGACGTGCCGCTGATCGCCGACGCGTTTTCTTCGCTCGATCTGTTCCGTTCTACCGAGATCCAAAGGGTCGAGCTCGGCACCGGCAGGGCGACGGTCGGACTGTTTTTGCGCGAAGGGGTGTTCTATTCGATCCTGTCCGACGCATGCGGGACCACGATCCGCAACGACTGCGAGCTGATGCAGGCGGTCAACGATTTCGTGACGGCCAAGAAGGCGTACGACCGGCTGTCGTGCGCGCTCGACAAGGCGATGCAAACCGGCTACGGGATCGTGGAGCCCGACCCGGAACAGATGCAGATCTCCGAACCGGAGGTGTTCAGAAGCGGCGCGAAGTACGGCGTGCGCCTGCATGCGAAGGCGAGCGGCCTGCACCTTATCCGCGTGGACGTGGAAAACGACGTGGAGCCGCTGATCGGCACCGAGCAGCAGAGCAAGGACTTCCTTGCGTACCTGAACGAGAGTGCGGAGGGTGAGGACAGAGATTACCTGAACGCCAATCTGTTCGGCAAATCCCTGTACGAGCTGATCTCCGACGGGATGCAGGGCAAGAGCACGAATATGAACGAACAGGTGCAGATGAAGCTGCACGCGGCGGTGCAAAAGATCGCAAACGACGGCTGCAACGGAATGATCTGCATTATGCTCTGAAAACGGTGCAAACTATACTCGGCTTATAAAGGCCGAGTTTTTTGTTTGGAGAAGTATATGCGAACCGATCTTGCCATGGAATCCAAAAGAAACGCGGGCGGCGTCGAAGGCGTTTCGGAGCAGACTGAAACACGCGGCTGCGTGACCGTCACGCGTATCGACGTGCAGAGCGACAGGGCCGCGCGCATCCTTGAAAAACCGACGGGACGGTACGTCACGCTGAAGGCCGAGCCGGAATCGTTTATGGATCGCGATAAGCGAAGCGAGATCGCAAACGCGCTTGCGGACGAGCTTCACATGATGACGCCGAAACTGCAAAGCGCGATGGTGATCGGACTCGGCAATCGCTACGTCACCGCCGACGCGCTCGGCACCAAGACGGCGGAATACGTGCTGGTCACGCGGCATGTGCATCTGCACATGAAGGATTATCTGCCGGAGGGTACGCCGGTGACGTCATCGTTCTGCGCAAACGTGCTCGGCGTGACCGGCATGGAGACGGCGGAGGTCGTTTCGGCACTCACCGAGCGTATCCGCCCGGACGCGGTGATCCTTGTCGACTCGCTTGCGGCGGCGGACGTGCGCCACATCGGCTGCGTGATCCAGGCGAACGACAGCGGCATTGCGCCGGGCTCCGGCGTCGGAAATTTCCGTACGATGCTGACACGTGAGCTGCTGAAGGTCCCGGTCGTCGCACTCGGCGTGCCGACGGTCGTGAGCGCGGAAACGATCGTCCGCGACAGCGGGGCGAAAGCGCCGCAGGGAACGGAGCTCGGCGGCCTGATCGTCGCGCCGAAGGATATCGACGCGATCATCCGCGATCTGGCGCGTGTGCTGTCCGATGCGATCAACCGGATGCTGTTCGGAGAAAACTATCCGGAGATCGAACAATTACTGAGATAAATGGCTGTACCTTCGCATACCGTATAGCGGAGGTGCAGTATGAAACGGAAACGGAACCATCAAAGAAAAAGAATGACAGGCGCCGGACCGTCCGTATTCGGATGGGTCCTACTTGCACTTTGCTGGCTTTGCGTACTGCCGATCGCGGCATTTGTGTTCCGCCCGAAAACGGCGGAAGCGGAGCCCGCTGCGGCCGAGGTGTTTTCGCCGGCCGCGCCGGAGGAGAAGATCACGGAAACGACAGTGTCGCTGACGATGATCCCGCCGGTCCAGGCGCTGCGCTCGGACAAGCCGACGGTGCTGATCTATCACACACATACGACGGAGGCATATACGCAGACGCCGGAGGAAGCGTACAAAGAGACGTCGAAATGGCGCACGTCCGACAACACCAAGAACGTCGTTGCGGTCGGCGAGGCGCTGAAGGAGATCCTTGAAACACAGTACGGCTTTTCGGTCATCCACGATACGACAGACCACGAGCCACCGAAGCTGTCCACCGCGTACGATCGCAGCGTAAAGACCATGGAGAAGTACCATCGGGACTATCCTTCGATCGTACTGTTTATCGACCTGCACCGTGACGCGTACGAGACGGACAGCGCGCCGTGCGATTATCTCACGATCAACGGGGTCGAGACGGCGCGGCTGATGCTGGTCGTCGGCAAGGGAGAGAAGTATACGGATAAGCCGTACTATGCATGGAACAAGGCACTGGCGGACCGGATCACGGCACATCTCAATACGATCGACCCGAAACTTTGCCGACCGGTGCGCGTCAAAACGGGCCGATACAACCAGCACGTCGCGCCAAACTGCATCCTGGTCGAGGTCGGCCACAATGCGAACACGCTTGCGCAGGCGAAGGCCGCGATGCCGTACCTCGCCGAGAGCATCGCATACGCGTTTGCGCCCGGCAGAATTGCGCAGACGGACTGGGCGCCGAATTGACAAGAATCGCATAGGATGATATACTGACAACAAGTACTTGGTGGAGGAGCGTCTAAACATGGAAAGACGTAAAATCGCCGTCGTCGGCGCGACCGGCATGGTCGGAAGAACATTTCTGAAGGTGCTCGAGGAGCACAACATCGACGCGGACTATACGCTGTTCGCATCGGCAAAGAGCGCGGGGACCACGCTGCCGTTTTTCGGACGGGAGCAGCCCGTGTACGAACTCACGGAGGACAGCTTCAAGGACCGCGGCTTTTCCTACGCGCTGTTTTCTGCGGGCGGAGCGATCAGCAAGACCTTTGCGCCGCTTGCCGCCGCGGCAGGCGCGATCGTGATCGACAATTCGAGCCAGTGGCGCATGGATCCTCTGGTCCCGCTCGTGGTGCCGGAGGTCAATCCGGAGGCGCTTCGGTCCATTCCGAAGGGCATCGTGGCGAACCCGAACTGCTCGACGATCCAGGCGGTCGTGCCGCTGAAGGTGCTGGACGACGCGTTCGGCATCGAGCGCATCGTATACTCGACCTATCAGGCGGTGTCCGGCGCGGGGCAGAAGGGCTATCAGGACCTTGAGGACGGGCTTTGCGGCGCGCTGCCGAAGAAGTTCCCGCACCCGATCGCGGGCAACTGCATCCCGCACATCGACGTCTTTCTGGACAGCGGCTACACGAAGGAAGAGCAGAAGATGATCGACGAGACACGAAAGATCCTGAATCGGCCCGATCTTCGCGTGACGGCGACGTGCGTGCGCGTGCCGGTCTACAACGGCCACAGCGAGAGCATCAATGTCGAGCTCAGGCGGCCTTTCGAGCTTCGTGAGGTCTATCGGCTGTTTGAACAGAAGGAAGGGCTGATCGTGCGCGACGATCCGGCAAACAACGTCTATCCGATGCCGATCGAGGCGGCGGGGACCGATCCCGTGTATGTCGGCAGGATCCGGCGCGATCCGTCGGTGGAGAACGGACTGAACCTTTGGTGCGTTGCGGACAACATCCGCAAAGGCGCCGCATTGAACGCGGTGCAGATCATGGAGCGATTGATAAAGGGGGAGAACAAATGAGCATTTTCACCGGATCGGCCGTTGCGCTGATTACACCGTTTCACAACGGCGCCGTCGACTATACGGCGCTGACCAGACTGATCGAGCTGCAGATCGCATCCAAGACCGACGCGATCGTGGCGCTCGGCACGACCGGCGAGGCGGCGACGCTGACGCCCGACGAGCGCGAAGAGGTGATCCGCTTCATTGTCGAGCGCGTGTCGAACCGCATTCCGGTCATCGTCGGCACCGGCAGCAACAACACCGAGGACGCGATCCAGAAGAGCCGCTTTGCCGAGGCGGTCGGCGCAGACGGTCTTTTGATCGTAACGCCGTTCTACAACAAGACGACGCAGGAGGGCCTGCTTGCGCATTACTGCTCGATCGCGGAGCAGGTGCGTCTGCCGATCCTGATCTACAACGTGCCGAGCCGGACCGGGCTCAACATCCTGCCCGAAACGGTCGACAAGCTTGTGCGCTCGTGCGAGAACATCGTCGGCATCAAGGAGGCGAGCGGCAACATCGAGCAGATCGTAAAACTTGCGGCGCTGTGCCCGCAGTGCGACATCTATTCCGGCAATGACGACCATGTTGTTCCGATCCTGTCGGTCGGCGGCAAGGGCGTCATCTCGACGGTCGCAAACATCATTCCGGACGTGATGCACATCATGTGCAAGGCGTTCTTTGACGGCGATATCGCCGAGGCGAGACGGCTGCAGCTCGCGCTTCTGCCGCTGCAGCAGGCGGCGTTCTGTGAGGTCAACCCGATCCCGATCAAGACGATGATGGGGCTTTTGAAGCTGTGCGATCCGGAGGTCCGGCTGCCGCTTGTCAAGCCGTCCATGGAACACTATGAGCTGATGGAAACGACGCTCAAGGAAAACGGCATGCTGTGAGGAAACGGCCTTGAAACGATTGTTGATCAACGGCGTTGGCGGCCAGATGGGCGCGGCGCTTCGTAAGGCACTGCAAAAAGACGGTCACGGCTTTACGCTTGCCTGCGGCGTGGATCCGTTCTTTACGGAATCGGCGTCGTTCCCGGTGTTTCCTTCCGCCGATGCGGTCAATGTACCGGTCGACGTCGCGATCGACTTCTCCGTACCGAAGGCGACGGAATCGCTTCTGGCGTTCTGCGTGAACACTCGTACGCCCGCCGTCATCTGCACGACCGCGCTTCCCGATGCCTTGCTTGAAAGGATCGACGAGGCGAGCAAAACGATCCCGATCTTCCGCTCCGGCAATATGTCGATCGGGATCAACCTGATGCGCGTGCTTTTACGGCAGGCGCGGCTGACGCTCGGCGACGCGTTCGACATTGAGATCGTCGAAACGCACCACAACCGCAAGAAGGATGCGCCGAGCGGCACGGCTTTGATGCTGGCCGACGCGATCGTACAGGCCGACGGGACGAAGCACCCGTTCGTGTACGGCCGCAGCGAAAAAGACCGGCGCAGAGAGCCCGGCGAGATCGGCTTTCACAGCATCCGCGGCGGCACGATCGTCGGCGAGCACGAGGTGCGGTTTCTGGGCGAGGACGAGGAGATCTCGATCCGCCATGCAGCCTATTCGAAGCAGGTCTTTGCCGAAGGCGCGCTGAAGGCGGCCGCGTTCCTGCTCACCAAGTCGTCCGGCCTGTATTCGATGGAGGATCTGGTCGAGGAGATGCTGCAATAAGATTTATAACCGGAACGGCTGAACCGCCGTTCCTTTTTTTATTGCGCCGGACTGTCTTGTGTGATATACTATCATTGAGATTATATGCGGAGGGATCCATGAAACCGTTCGTACATCTGCATGTACATACGCAGTACAGCCTTTTGGACGGCGCGTCGCGCATTCCGGATCTGGTGAAGCGCGCAAAGGCGCTCGGCCAGACGGCGCTTGCCATCACCGATCACGGCGTCATGTACGGTGTGATCGACTTTTATCGCGCCTGCAAGGCGGAGGGGATCAAGCCGATCCTCGGCATGGAGACCTATGTTGCAAAGGGCCGCTACGATGCGCCGGCGGACACGCGCGAGCGCGATTCGGCACACCTCATTCTGCTTGCCAAGAACCAGACCGGGTATCAGAACCTGATGCTGCTGTCCTCCGAGGCGTTCATCCACGGCTTCTATTACAAGCCGCGCATCGACTACGAGCTTCTGAAGGCGCATCACGAGGGGCTGATCTGCCTGTCCGCGTGCCTTGCGGGCGACATTCCGCAATCATTTCTGCGCGGACAGGACGCACGCGCCTACGAGATCGCGCGGATGCTGAAGGAGACGTTCGGCGAGGATTTCTACATCGAGCTGCAAAACCACGGCATCCTGGAGCAGCAGGAGGTCCTGCCGAAGCTGCGCCGCCTTGCAAAGGAGCTCGGCATCAAAACGGTCGGCACAAACGATATCCACTATGTCCGGAAGGACGACGCGGACGCGCAGGACGTGCTTCTGTGCATCCAGACGCAGCGATTTGTCGATGAAACGGATCGCATGCGCATGGAGACGGAGGAGTTCTATCTGAAATCTTACGACGAGATGGCCGAAGCGCTGCCGGACGATTTGGACGCGCTGGACGTTTCCAACGAGATCGCCGACAAGTGCGACGTCGAGATCCAATTCGGCGTGCGGCGGCTGCCGCATTTTACCGCACCCGACGGCATGGAAAACGACGCTTACCTGCGGAAGCTCTGCGACGAGGGCATGCGGCGCAAGATGCCGGACGCGGGCACGGAGGCAAGGGAACGGCTCGAATACGAGCTGTCCGTCATCGAGAAGATGGGCTTTGTCGACTACTACCTGATCGTCTGGGACTTCATCCACTATGCCAAGACGCACGGCATCATGGTCGGCCCCGGCAGAGGCAGCGGCGCAGCCTCGCTTGCGGCGTATTTCCTCGATATCACCGACGTCGATCCCTTAAAATACAACCTGCTCTTTGAGCGCTTCCTGAACCCGGAACGCGTGTCGATGCCGGACTTCGACGTGGATTTCTGCTACGAACGCCGTCAGGAGGTCATCGACTACGTCGGCGAAAAGTACGGCGAGGGCCACGTTGCGCAGATCATCACGTTCGGCACGATGGCGGCAAAGGCGGTCGTGCGCGACGTCGCGCGCGTGCTGCGCGTGCCGTATGCGGACGCGGACAAGCTCGCAAAGCTGATCCCGAACGTCTTAAAGATCACGCTGTCCGACGCGATCCAGATGAACGCGGAGCTGAAGGCGCTCTATGATTCCGACGAAACGATGCGCCGCGTGCTCGACCTTTCGATGAAGCTGGAGGGGCTTCCGCGGCACAGCTCGACGCACGCCGCGGGCGTCGTGATCTCCGGCGTACCGCTCAATACCGTCGTTCCGCTGACCAGCAACGAAGGCGCGCTGACGACGCAGTTCCCGATGACGACACTGGAGGAGCTTGGCCTTCTCAAGATGGACTTCCTCGGCCTTCGCACACTGACGATCATCCGCGACGCGCTCGACTTTATCCAAAAAGAAGGCAAGCCGGTCCCGGACTTTTCCAAGAACGATTTCGACGATCCGGGCGTGTGGGCCATGATCGCGGCAGGCGATACGGACGCCGTGTTCCAGTTAGAATCCGGCGGCATGCGTCAGTTCATGATGCAGCTTCGACCGGACTGCTTCGAGGACCTGATCGCAGGCATTTCGCTGTACCGGCCGGGTCCGATGGAGCAGATCCCGCGCTACATCCGCGGCAAGCATGAGGGCAACATCGCCTATGAGCATCCGCTGATGGAGCCGATCCTGAAGAATACCTACGGGTGCATGGTCTATCAGGAGCAGGTCATGGAGATCGTGCGCTCGCTTGCGGGCTACAGCTACGGCAGAAGCGATCTTGTCCGCCGCGCCATGTCCAAAAAGAAGCACGACGTCATGGCAAAGGAACGCACGTTCTTCGTTTACGGCACCGACGGGGTAGACGGTGCGATCAAGCGCGGCGTGCCGGAGGATGTCGCAAACCACATTTTCGACGAGATGATGGACTTCGCATCGTACGCGTTCAACAAGGCGCACGCTGCCTGCTACGCAGTCGTCGCATACCGGACCGCGTATTTGAAGCATTATTATCCGACCGAGCTGTTCGCCGCGACGATCAACGGCTACCGGCAGAACCCGGACACCGTTTCGGCATATGTGTACGACGCAAAGCGGCTCGGCATCAAGATCCTTCCGCCGGACGTCAACCGTTCGCTGGCGCTGTTCAACGTGGAGGACAATGCGATCCGCTTCGGGCTGTCGTCGGTGCGCAATGTGTCGGAGACGGTCATGCGCGACGTTGTGGAGGACCGCAAAAGAAACGGCCCGTTCACGAGCTTCGAGGACTTCGTCAACCGCACGCACGGGCTCAACAAGCGTATGCTGGAGGGCCTGATCGCGGCTGGCGGGTTTGACAGCATGGGTTATACGCGCGCAAGCCTGCTTGCGGTCTACGCGCAGGCGCTCGATACGGCGCAGCGCGCACAAAAGACGCGCGAACAGGGGCAGCTGTCACTGTTCGATCTGGACGGCGGCGCGGAAATGCTGCAGCAGTCCGGGATCAAGATCCCCGACGCGCCGGAAATGCCGCATTCCGTCCTGCTCGCCAAGGAGCGCGAGGCGACGGGACTGTATCTTTCGGGACATCCGCTGGACGCGTTTGAAGCGGCGCTCGCCAAATTGCCGTACACCGTTGCGCAGCTTGCCGCGGCCGACGGCGAGGGCGAGATCCGCGATGATATGCCCGTTACGGTCGGCGGCATGCTGACCGACTGCAAGCAGCGTCCGACCAAGAGCGGCAACGGGCTCATCGGCCTCGGCGTGCTCGAAGGGCATTCCGGCACGGTCGAGCTGATGCTGTTCCCAAAGACGCTGCAGACGTGCTCCGGCCAGTTCTACGACGAGAACATTGTCGAACTGTCCGGGCGGCTGTCGATCCGCGAGGACCGCGCAAACTCGATCCTGGTCGATTCGATGACGTCGCTCAAGGACGCGATGCAGACGCTCTACATCCGTCTGCCGTTCCTCGACGCCGAGCAGCAGAAGCGCGTCCGGCGCATCACCCACGCGTTTCCGGGCGGCACGGCGCTCGTGCTGTACGACACGGCGAAGCGGATCGCGAAGGGCGCGCCGAAGGACTGGAGCGTGAACCCGACCGAATCGCTTTTGCAGATGCTGAAGACCGAATTCGGCGAGGAGAATGTGGTGCTGAAATGAAGGAACAGAATCCGTTTTTGAAGAATCAGGACGTCACGCTCGAAATCACCGGCGTGACCGGCGAGGGGCAGGGCGTCGGCCGATGCGAGGGCGTTGCGTTCTTCGTGCCGTATGCGTTGCCCGGCGAGACGGTCAAAGCGCACATCATCAAGGTCGAAAAACGCTTCTGCGTTGCGAAGATCCTGGAGATCCTGAAGCCGTCGGCGCATCGCGTTTCGCCCGCGTGCGAAGCGTTTGAAAAGTGCGGCGGCTGCGCGCTGATGCATATGGACTATGCCGAACAGCTGCGCACCAAGACGCAGATCGTCAGGGACGCGCTTGAACGCATCGGCGGCTTTTCGGACGTTCCGGTGCAGGATACGATCGGCATGGACGATCCGTGGCGCTATCGCAACAAGGGCAGCTTTCCGATCGGCAAGGTCGACGGCGCGATCTCGTTCGGCTTCTACGCCGAGCGCAGCCACCGGCTGATCCCGCTCTATGACTGCCCGATCGAGGACGCGCGTATCACCGCGATCGCGCGGACCGTGACCGAGTGGGCGTACCGCAGCCGCGTGCCTGTCTACGACGAAACGACGGGGAAGGGATGCTTACGTGCCTGTGTCGTGCGCGTCAGTTCGACCGGCGAGCGCATGGCGGCCGTCGTGACAAAGGGCGAGCTGCCCGCAAAGGAAACGCTCGTCCGCATGCTCGACGTCGAATCGCTCTACCACAACCGCAACGATAAAAACACCAACGTGCTGTTCGGCGACCGGTTTACGCTCCTAAAGGGCAAGCCGCAGATACTTGAGGAGCAGAACGGACTTCGCTTTGCCGTGAGCCCGCAGAGCTTTCTGCAGGTCAATCCGGTCCAGACGCGAAAGCTCTACGAGACCGCGCTTCACCTTCTGGACCCGAAGCCAAACGAAACGGTTGCGGACGTGTACTGCGGCATCGGCACGATCTCGCTTGCGATCGCGCGCCGTGCGGGCAAGGTCGTCGGGATCGAATGCGTGCCGGAGGCAATCGCCGACGCAAAGAAAAACGCCGCGGCGAACGGCATACAGAACACAGAATTCCTTTGCGGGCTCGCCGAGGACGTGCTGCCGGCGCTTGTCCAAAAAGGCATGCGTCCGGACGCGATCGTGATCGACCCGCCGCGAAAGGGCTGCGAGGAGCCGGTCCTGAAGGCGATCGCCGAAAGCGGCGTCAACCGCGTCGTCTACGTCTCCTGCAATCCGGCCACGCTTGCGCGGGACGCAAAGATCCTTGCATCGTTCGGCTTTTGCATCGAACACGTACAGCCGGTCGATATGTTCCCGCATACGCAGCATGTGGAAACTGTATGCTGCTTGTACCACCAAAAGAAAGACTTCATTTCCGTACCGTATGAACCGAAAGATGCGAGCTATCTAAATCAGCGCTAAAAACAAAAGAATAGGAGAGCAGCCATGAAAAGACTAAGTATTGAAGCAGAACAAATAATGAAAGAACGTTTTGGAAAAGACAGCGTGATCGCTTTAGCAACAGAAGAAAATGGAATCCCATATGTCCGTTATGTGAATGCATATTATGAGGATGAATGCTTTTATGTTATTACCTACGCACTTTCGAACAAAATGCAGCAAATTCGCAATAACCCTGTTGTAGCAGTTACTGGAGAATGGTTTACTGCACATGGAAAAGGAATAAATCTGGGTTATTTTGAAAAACCAGAGAATAAGCATATAGCGGCAAAGCTAAAAGATGTTTTTGCGGGATGGATCGACAATGGACATAATGATTTTTCCGATGAAAACACGATCATCCTGTGTATCAGATTGACAGATGGATTATTGCTCTCGCATGGTACAAGGTACGTATTTTAGTTGCTGCCTTCGAATATGTTGACCTGTTTCTTCGGTTGTAGTCAGTTGAGACGGCAGTATTGATGATAAAGAAATAGATCAATCGGATTTGCAGAGGCAGCCAATGAATTTGTTATTTATGATCGGTGATGCAGCTGTCGGAAAAATGACAGTCAGTCAGGAACAAGAGAATCATAACAATTGAGGAGCATCAAATGGAATATACATATCTTATTTTGAGAGACAGACCGGAGTTGAAGGAAACCGCGGCGGAGTGGTTCCACCAAAAATGGGGCGTTCCGACGGAGGCATATCTTGCATGCATGGATGCATATCTGGACCGGGAAACGGAATACGGGTGGTATCTCTGCATGGACGGCGAAAGGATCGTCGGCGGACTGGGCGTCATTGAAAATGACTTCCATGACAGAAAGGACCTTTTCCCGAATGTCTGCGCCGTCTATACCGAAGAGGACTGCCGCGGCAAGGGGATCGCCGGGCGTCTGCTGGATATGGCTGTCGAGGATCTGCGCGCCAAAGGGATCTCGCCGGTCTATCTGGTGACCGACCATACGGGATTCTATGAGCGATACGGCTGGGAATTCCTGTGCATGGTGCAGGGGGACGGCGAGCCGGACATGACGCGAATGTATATACACCGGTAAAGCCGCATCGACGTATCGAAGCATCGGAGGAGGAACGGCCATGAACATCACAGTCATCAACGGAACGGAAGTACACGGTGTAACGTATCGGCTGAAAGAGATCTTTCTGAACGCGTTTGGCGGCACGGCCGAAATCACGGAGTTTTATCTGCCGAGGGACTGTCCGGGCTTCTGCGCCGGTTGCAAGGCCTGCTTTCTGAAGGACGAGCATTTATGCAAGGACGCCGCCTATATTCAGAAGATCGAAAGCGCGCTGATCAAGGCGGATCTGATCGTGCTGACGTCTCCCGCATATGTGTTTCATACGACCGGGGCAATGAAGACGATGCTGGACCATTTCGGCTATCGGTGGATGCCGCACCGCCCCGCAAAGGAACTGTTCGGGAAACGGGCGGTCGTGATCACGCAATGCCTCGGCGCGGGCGCGAAATCATCGGCAAAGGATATCAGGGACAGCCTGGCATGGTGGGGGATCAGCAGGATCAAGGTCTGCAGGTTCAGGCTCATGAGCGAAGTCGTATGGGACCACATTCCGGAGAAGAAGCGGGCGGGCATGACGTCGCGCCTGATAAAAACGGCGAAGCGGATGCAAAGGACCGATTATTCCAAACCGGCCCGTACCAATCTCACGGTCAAGTGCAAATTCCACACCGTCAGAATGATGCAGACCGGCCTCGGAAAACAAAATCCGGACTACACGGATTACAGGTATTGGAAGGAACAGGGGTGGCTTGATAAGGAAAGGCCCTGGAAGCAGCGCCGTTGACAAACGGAACCCCGGTTGATCGGGATTGCGGATCGGATGCGTATGAAAATCAAATTGTACGAAGACAAATACAGAGACGACATGATCTTCATGGTGCTGGAGGCCAAGGACGCGCTCGGAAGAGTGCCGCGCATCAATGCGGATCTGCTCGACGTCAAGGCAAACTACTTTGACCGCGGGGACCGGTTCTGGATCGCCGTGAACGGGGATGACCGGGTGATCGGCTGCGGCGGGTATTCGCGGATCGACGGCACGAGCGAGGCGTTTGTGCATCGGCTGTACGTCAAGGCGTCCGAAAAGCGCAAGGGGATCGGCTCGGCTCTGCTCGAAACGATTGAGGCGGGCATGCGCGAAAGCGGCGTCACGGTATCGCGCGTGCATCTCGGCGAGCCGCAAACGCAGTGGTTTGAGTCGTATGCGTTCTATCCGAAGCATGGATACGCCGAATACGCGCCGCGGTATATGAAGAAGGAATTGTAAGCGCCTGGATGAACGGAGGCAATGAAACGAATCGTGCCGCTTCGACCGTTCCAAAAAGCTGGAACTGAGCCGCAAGGGCGGACCGGCGATGCGCGTGTGACAAGACAAAACGGAGGGAAAATGTCCAGGTACAACTACACCGAAGAGGATCTGGAGGACGCGAGGGAGTATCGGGAGCAGATCCACAGGGAAGCGCTGAAGCAGGCGCGCATGGTGCATCCGGAGATCACCGAGGTCTATGACAAGAACCCGACGGACACATACTTTGCGAACGTGTGGGACTATCCGGGGCAGTGGTACCTGTACGTGGCGATCCCGGAGCAGTACCGGACCAAGAAGGACCTGATCGACGATATCGTCAAGGACACGATCGAGCGGCACCGGCAAATGCTTGCCGAGCTGCCCGCACCGAAACGGCAGGGCTTTTTTCGGCGGCTCTTTTCACGGAAGAAGCGTGTTTGACAAAAACCGCTTTTTGCAATATGATAAACAAAACGATGAGATGAGGGGTATAACATGTTTGATCCGAAAACCGACAAGTTCCCGTATCCGATGGAAACGGACAGGCACTATCTCGAAGTGCACAAAAACCGCGGGATCGTGTTCGACGAGAATTATCCGTACATCGACCGGTCGAAGCCGTTCCGCTTCAAGCAGGGAGTCGTGCGGTTTCTGCTGAAGATCCTGGTGTTTCCGATGTGCCGGGTGCGGCTGGGACTGAAGGTCGTCGGGAAGGAGAACCTGAAAAAACACCGCGACGTGCTGAAGCAGGGCACGATCTCCGTCAGCAACCATGTACATATGTGGGACTACCTCGCGCTGATGAGCGCGATCCGGCCGTTCTGGTCGAACCTGCTCTCGTGGGCGCCGAACATCAACGGCGAGAACGGCACGCTGATCCGCATGGTCGGCGGTATTCCGATCCCGGATCGGAACCTTGCGGGCACGAAGGCGTACCTCAAGGCGGTCCGCGCGCTGCTGAAGGACGGCGGCTGGCTGCAGGTCTATGCCGAGGGCAGCATGTGGGAATACTATGCGCCGGTGCGTCCGTTCAAGCGCGGCGCGGCGCATCTTGCGGTGGACAGCAACAAGCCGATCATGCCGTTCGGCTTCTCGTACCGGGAACCGGGCTGGTTCAGAAAGAACGTCTTTCACCAGATCGCAAAGTTCACGCTGACGGTCGGCGAACCGCTGTTCCCGGACCTGTCCCTGCCCGAAAAGGAGCGCGAAACGGACCTGACCGTGCGCAGTCACGACGCGGTCTGCCGCCTTGCGGGCATCGACCCGAAGGAGAATCTGTACCCCGCGCTGTTTGACAACAGCAAGCGGATCGACTACTATACCGATACCTACGGCGTCGGCTATAAGGGATCGCACTGAAGGAGGTTTTGTATGAAACAGATCGAACGCATCGAGCGCATGGAAACGTACCTGAATGAATCCGAATCTGCGGTCCGCGCACTCGCGGAAGCGCTGGAACGCTATGAAGCGATCCAGCCGCATTTCAAAAAGCTGTCCGATTACTACGGCAGCACGCTGTGGATGAAGGATTATGAGGACGACGAGGCGGGCAGGCTGCCCGAAGACTTGAAGCGCGGCGTTCTTTCCGAGGACGCGGTCTACGATCTTCTGACGGACCATCACGAGCTGATCCTCCGGATGTCCAAGGCGATCACCAAATCCATCGACGGCAAAATGATCTGAAAGGACGTAACATGCAAACGATCGAAACGGAACGGCTGATATTGCGCGCATGGACGCCGGACGATGCGCCCGGCATGTTTGCGTATGCCAAATCGCCGCTCGTGGGGCCTGCCGCGGGCTGGGAACCGCATAAGACGGTCGCGGATTCCGAAGCGTATCTGAAGCTCGCGATCGAGGAAAACGAGACGTGGGCGGTCACGCAGAAAACGGACGGAAGGATCCTCGGCGGGATCGGCCTGCACACGACGCGCGTCGACACCGTGCGGGAGCTCGGCTACGTCCTGCACCCGGATTTTTGGGGCAAAGGGATCATGACCGAGGCAGCGAAGGCGGTCATTGATTTTGGATTCCGCACGCTGCTGCTGGACGCGATCATCATCCGGCGAAACGCGAACAACGCGCGCTCCGGCAGGGTGATTGCAAAGTGCGGCTTCCGCTACGACGGGACGCTGCGCCGCAACACGCGCAGGGCCGACGGATCGCTTTCCGACGATTGCGCGTACTCGATGACGCGTGAGGAATGGGAGCAGGGACCGCAGGAGAGCCGTGCGTACAGCTTTGTGCAGAACCGCGCGTGCGAGTATTTTCCGTGCCACAAAACGAATGATCCGGAACATTTCAACTGTCTGTTCTGCTACTGCCCGCTGTACCGCATGAAGGACTGCGGCGGCAACCCTTCGTATCTGCCGAACGGGATCAAGGACTGCAGCAACTGCACCGTGCCGCATTTCTGCTACGACCATGTCGTTAATAAACTGATGGAGCGTACGGACGTATGATCCCGGCCTTGATCGTCATCGGCGCGCTGCTGCTTGTCTGTCTGCTTTTTTTCCTCGAAAACCGCAGGTTCGTCATCGCGCGCGAAACGATCGAGCATGAAAAGACCGACGCGCCGTTCACGGTCGTTCAGGTCAGCGATCTGCACGATCTGCGCTTCGGCAAAGGGCAGGAGAAGCTGCTTGCCGCGATCCGCGAAGCGAAGCCGGACTGCATCGTGATCACCGGCGACCTGTTCAACCGCAGAAACAAACGCGCGTGCAAAAACGCGTTCGCATTTGTAAAGGAAGCGGTGCGCATTGCGCCGACGTACTTTGCGGAGGGCAACCATGAATGCGCGCTCGGCGAGACGGGGGAGCGGTTCATCGAAGAGATTCGCAAAACGGGCGTCTGCGTGCTGCGCGACGAATTCGTTGATCTGAAGCAGTGCCGCCTGATCGGCCTCCGGCAATACGCATCACCCGAAATGCTTGGCGCCATGCTCGATGCAAGCCGGCTGAACCTGACGCTTGCACACCGGCCGGAGCTGTTCCCGATCTATGCGGGGACCGGCGCGGACGTGATCCTGTCAGGGCATGCGCACGGCGGGCAGATCCGCCTGTTCGGGCGCGGGCTGTACGCGCCGCAGCAGGGCTTTTTCCCGCGCTTCACTGCCGGAACGTATCGCATTGGTTCGTCCGTGCTGTATGTGTCCCGCGGGCTCGGCAATACGATCCCGTTCCCGCGCGTGTTCGACACGCCGGAACTCAATATTCTGACTGTCCGACCGAAAGGAGTATGACTATGTTTGCAGACGCCGTAGAAACGATCAAAAGTGCGATCCGCCCGATGCACATCATCCGCAGGCGGTTTTCCGACAACGCGATCCTGCCCGACATCGCAACGCTGTTCTTTGTCAACGAGCGCGGCGACGCGATCACGTCCAAGCGCGTGTCGACGATCCTGACCGCAGCGAACAGCGCAGACCAGATGTACAAAACATATCTCGGCAGAAGGTCCGCGCTCCCGCACGACGAGAGCTATCGCTTTGCGGAGAAGCGGCTCGAAAAGGATATGAAGCTGACGCCGGAATCCATCATCCAGATCCGCTATGCGTTCATCGGCTGCGCCAGAGGCAACGTACGCATCCAGTGCATCCCGCATCCGAAGTACGACCTTGCGCTGCTGCGGTTTTCGACCGACGGCGAGCTGTTGTACCGCGACCATGTGACCTTTGCGGCGAACACGCCGCGGCAGGGGCAGACCGTGTGCCGCCTCGGCTTTGCAATGCCGGAGTTCCGGAACTTCCGGATGAATCCGGAGCAGGACGCGATCGAATTTACCGACGTCGGCAAAACCGGCTCGTCGCTGTTTGCACTGGACGGCGTCGTTACGCGCTTCCTCGCCGACGAGGAGCGCACATTTGCGGTCGAGACGACCAATGCGGGGCCGATCGGCATGAACGGTGCGCCGCTGTTTGATGCGCAGGGCCGCGTCGTCGGCATGCAGAGCGGCATGGGCGTGATGATGCTCGGTGCGGACGTCAAAATGGAAACGCAGAACAAGGAGCCGTTTGTCGATCACAGCACGATGCGCCTTGCGATCAACACCTATCCGGACGTCATCAAGGACTTCCTCCGCGCGCAGAATGTGACCTATTACGAAGAATGATCTCTCCCGAAAACAAAGAACCGCCCGTTTGCTTGGGCGGTTCTGTTTGGTTTTTTGGATCAGCCTTCGATGATCTTCTTCGACGAGCTTGCGCCGATGCGGCTTGCGCCCGCCGCGATCATGGCCTCTGCGTCGGCCTTGCTGCGTACGCCGCCGCTTGCCTTGACGCCCATATCGGGGCCGACGGTCTCGCGCATCAGAGCAACGTCCGCGACGGTCGCGCCGCCGGTGGAGAAGCCGGTGCTGGTCTTGACAAAGTCCGCGCCCGCTTCCTTGGCGAGCTTACAGGCGAGGACCTTTTCTTCGTCGGTCAGCAGGCAGGTCTCGATGATGACCTTGACAAGCGCTTTGCCCTTTGCCGCGTCGACGACGGCCTTGATGTCATCGCGCACGGTGTCCGTCTCGCCGCCGCGCAGTGCGCCGACGTTGATGACCATGTCGACTTCTCTTGCGCCGTCCCTGACAGCCTGCGCGGTTTCAAACGCCTTGACACAGGCAGGCGTGGCGCCCAGCGGGAACCCGATCACGCAGCACGGCGTGACGTCGGTGCCTTTCAGCTGTTCCGCAACGAACCCGATCCAGAACGGATTGACGCAGACGCTTGCGGTGTCGTAATGCTTGGCCTCCTCGCAGACGCGCAGAATGTCCGCGCGGGTCGATTCGGGCTTTAAGAGCGTGTGGTCGATATACTTTGCAAGATTCATAGGTGACCTCCGAATTTTATTCCGAAATGGGATAGCGGATCATGTTGCTGTCGCCTTCCCAAAGTCGTTCGATGTTGTAGTAGGCGCGCTCCTCCGGATGGAAGAGGTGTACCAGCGCGAAGCCGTAATCGAGTACGATCCAGCGCGCTTCCTCATAGCCCTCCTTGCGGCGGACGGAAAGTCCCATCTCTTCCGCTTTCTCTTCCAGTTCGTCGCACAGCGCGCGGACGTGGTTCTGCGAGGTGCCGCTCGCGACCACGAACCAGTCGGCAATGATCGTCTTGTCGCCGATGTGCAGCGCAAGGATGTCGTTTGCTTTCTTGTCATACAGCACTTTGCAGATCGCAAGCGCATCGTTTTCTCCGAATCGTTCCATCATACCTCCTAAGGATTCATATGCCCGCAGGGTCGCGGGGTGCAGGGGATTTCCCTTTTCTTTAATATACCAAATACTGCGCGATAAAGCAAGACGCATCATGTCGTCAACGGTCCCTGCGCTGCGAATCTCGTCGACGCCTTCAAAGGCCCGCGACGGCTCGATCATGTCGGCGAGGTAGATGATCTTGTCCAAAAGCGTCATGTTCGCGTCGCCGGTCGTGTGCAGGCGGATCGCGGAAAGCACTGCTTCGTCGTTCACACCGTAGATCTCGCGTGCGCGCACGGCTCCCGCGGGCGCGTGCAGGATCGGCGGCATTGCGGGATCGGTGTCGGCAAAGGCGAGCAGCTGCTCTTCCGGAAGGTACTTCGCGCAGTCGTGCAACAGCGCTGCAAGCCGCGCCTGCTTCGCGTCCGCACCGAACCGCGCCGCAAGCGCGATCGCCGTCTCCAGTACATACGCCGTATGTTCCATGCGCGCGGGCTTGAGATCGGCGCGCAGCTGTGCATAGACCGGCGCAAGCTCGTTCGGCATATAGCAGCCGTGCAGGTAAATATAATGCGCGGCAGCCGCAGGCACCATGTCCGTGATCGGCAGCGCGTCGTGAATGTGCGCGCGCACGAGCGTGGAGGACAGAGGGGAGACCTCGTCGAGCAGGATCACGTTCGCGCCGTACCGCTGCTTCAGGTCCGCTGCGGTCGCTTCCTCGCCGCCGCCCTCGCCGGGCCGCACCGTACACACGAGCGTCGCGAGCTTCGCGATCGTTTCCGGCATGCGCCAGGTCGTGAACGAATGCAGCATGTCCGAGCCCATGAAAAAATACAGCTCAGCGTCCGGCTCACGTTCCTTCAGCGCCTTCAGCGTGTCGACCGTATAGCTCGGCCCCTCGCGCAAAAGCTCCATCGTCTCGGCCGCAAAGCGCGGCTCGTCCGCGATCGAAAGCCGCAGGATATCGAGCCGCTGTGCATCGGTCGCGCCCTCCGCAAGGACCTTGTGCGGCGGAATGCGGTCGATCACAAACAGTACGCGGTCGATGCCGAGCCGGTCGGCTGCATGCCGTGCCAGCGCGAGATGTCCGTTATGAACGGGGTGAAACGTTCCCCCGAATACGCCGATTTTTGTCTTGCTCATATCTGCATTATAGAATAAAGAAAAGCGATTTGGCAACACTTGTTTTATGAAAAAGACGCCGAACCTGATAAAACCGCTGAAAACCGCCTTCCGCGCGGTCGATCTTGGACTGTTTTCTCTATTGCTTTGCCTGCCGCTGCGGCCGAGGATCAAAAGCGTATCGCTCTTCCTGGCGCTCTATACGGGAACGCTTGTCGCCGTTGTGCTGCTGCGCAGCATCGCAAGCGCACACCGCGCACGCGAAACGAAAAGGAAGGAGGAGGAGCAGCGCGCAATCGAGCGGCTGCTGCTGACGGACGATGATACGCTCGGCGTACTGGCCGGCGATCCGGGCTTTGTGCTGGTTCGGTCGCTGCATCCGGATATTGCGGACGCGGCCTGCGCGCTGCGTCTCGGCGCGACGTCGCTGGGCCTTTTTGAAATCACGGCGGAAACGCGCGCGTTTCTCGATCGCCATGCGCCGCAGTGCAGGACGCTTGACCGGACAGCGCTTCTGCATCTTGTGTATGAAAAGGACGATCCGCCGCAACATATGCGGTTCCGTCTTTTGAAGGAACTTGCCGTCAACAAGTACGCCTGCCTCGGAATCTTGTTTTTGCTGCTGTCATTTTTGGTTCGGTTAAAAATATATTATCGCGCGATCGCTTCTGCATGCCTGATTCTGTCGGCATTTTCGGGCGTTTTTCAAAATTATGGATTCCGAAAGAAAATGCACGGAATTTCTTGACAAGGGGCTTGACAGATAATATAATATAGACGCATGTATTGTACACTTGTGTACGAAATTGATAAGGAGGATACATGGATGAAAAAAGCAAGAACCATACTTGCGGTTTTGCTCGCTGTCATCATGGTGCTGAGCGTTCTTCCCGCGGCCTTTGCTGAGAATGCAAAGGGCTCAAAGAAGATCGACCGTACCGACACAACGGCAGTCGAACAAGCTGGGCGCAAAATCTCTAAAGCTGACAAGTATATGAGAACGCGCGGCGGCCAGGCTCTGGCCTCTCGTGAGATCGATCCGGACACGATGGTGACCGCGATCGTCATCTTCGAGGATCCCGCGCTGAGCGATACCTTCACAGCGGAAGAGATTCGTGCGAAGAAGGCGGAAACCGCGCAGAACCGTCTGTCCAATGCACATGATACCTTCTTCAAGGCACTGTCGTTCGAAGCGAAGCGTCTGTATGACTACACCGCTTTGATCAACGGTATGTCCCTGAGAACCGCGTACAAGAATCTTTCCGCAATGGAAAAGATGAACGGCGTCAAGAAGGTATACATTGCGAACGAGTACAGCGCTCCTGAAGTACAGAAGCCGACGCAGGCGAACGCAAACATCATGACCGGCGCATTCTCGATGCAGAGCATCGGCCTCATCGGCGACGGCATGGTCGTTGCGGTTCTCGATACCGGCCTGAACCTCGAACATGAAGCGTTCCAGGATTACGGTCTGATCACCGAACCGGCGTTCACGCAGGAGTATGTGGAATCCGTTGCGACCACGGTCGAAGGCAAGTATGTTTCTGCAAAGATCCCGTTTGCCTACGACTATTACTTCAACGAAGAAGCGGGCTTTGAGCCGGATGACGACGTCACCGATTACAACGGCCACGGCACGCACGTTTCCGGTACGATCACCGGCTTCGCGCTCGACGCAGACGGCGGCATCAAGTTCATGGGTGCAGCACCTGCGGCACAGCTGGTCTTCATGAAGATCTTCTCCGACGACACCAAGACGTATTCCGGCACCAACTCCGGCATCTACATGGCGGCTCTCGAAGACGCGTTCCTGCTCGGCGTCGATGCGATCAATATGTCCATCGGCTCTCCGGCGGGCTTCACCTATGACGACGGTCTCGAAGGCGAGTTCGGCAACGTCTATAGGAAGCTCGATCAGGCGGGCATCATCGTCTGCATCTCCGCCGGCAACGAGTACTCCATGGCGCACAGCCCGGCACACTTCGCGGGTGAAGGCTATGTCATGGCGGACTACGCGGACTACGGCGAAGTCGGCACCCCGTCCACCTACGAGGGCAACGTCTCCGTCGCTTCCGTTGAAAACCTTGCATATCCGACCTACGTACTGATGTACAACGGTCAGCCGATCTCCTATGTCGATAACTGCGAAGACGGCGAGCATGGTTGGTTGGACAACTTCGCAGGCGAGACCATTGAGCTGGTCGACTGCGGATTCGGTAATCCCGATGAAATCCCGGCAGAGGTCGAAGGCAAGGTCGCACTTGTTTCCCGCGGCGACATCTCGTTCTCCGAGAAGAACAAGAACGTTGCAGACAAGGGCGCGATCGGTATGGTCCTGTACAACAACCAGTCCGGCACGATCGGCATGCTGATCAATCCGTACTACATCCCGGCAGTCAGCATCCAGCAGGTTGACGGTCAGATGATCCTTGCGGGCCTCGATGCGGACAACACGCTGGAGGTCCTCGATGAAAAGATCGAACTCGAGAACCCCAATGCATGGCTGATGAGCGACTTCTCCAGCTGGGGCTGCACGCCGAACCTGGAGCTCAAGCCCACGGTCACCGCGCCCGGCGGCATGATCTATTCCTCCGTTGCAGGCGCACCCGATGCATACGAAGTCTACAGCGGCACGTCCATGGCGTCCCCGAACGCCTGCGGCTCGTTCCTGCTGCTTGCTCAGTACCTGAAGGAAACCTATCCGTCTCTCTCCAAGGTGCAGCGCGCCGAACTGGCTGAGGACCTCGTGGAATCCTCCGCAGACCTCCCGTTTGACGGCGACGGATACCTCTATTCTCCGAGAAAGAGCGGCTCCGGTCTGCTCAACCTCGAGAACGCGGTCACCACGCCGGTGTACTTCATCGAGCCGATCGTGAACCTCTATGACGATCCGGAAAAGACCGGTGAATATCAGTTCCGCTACACGCTGGTCAACCTGACCGACAAGGATCAGACCTATGATCTTGAAGTCATCGGTCTGTACGACTACCCGGCACAGGGCAGCTACGGCTACTACAACACGCTGACCTCCGATTACCTGTTCGACGGCCAGGGCCTTGAATTCACAGGCGATACCAAGGTCACCGTTCCGGCAAACGGCACGTTTGACGGCAAGATCACCCTCAAGCTGCAGGATAACGCAAAGCAGTATTTCGATGCGGTTTATCCGAACGGCAACTATTTCGAGGGCTATGTCTATCTCGTGAATGAAGATGCAAGCGCAGGCGAGGGCTCACCGGTTGCGGAAGGGCCGCTGGGCGACGTCAACCTCGACGGTAAGGTTACGGCGGCGGATGCTGCGGAGATCCTCCGTGCGGTCGTCGGTCTCACCGAACTCGATGCGATCCAGCTGTTCTTTGCGGACGTCAACCAGGACGGCGATGTGACGGCAGCTGACGCGGCATACATTCTCCGCGCGGTCGTCGGCCTCGAAGAACTCGCGTCCTACACGCCGACCGGAAGACTGCTGAACACCGACGTTCATATGACGTTCATGGGCTTCTACGGCGATTGGAAGCAGGCGCCTGTCTTCGACAAGACCTGGTCCAACACGGAAGACTACCTGTTCGGTCTCGGCTACATGAATGTCACGTATCCGCAGTACATTGCAGCAGGCTATCTCCCGATCAACCTGTTCCCGGACCTTGAGACGAACCTCGCAGTCAGTGAGATCAACAACATATTCATCAGCAACAGCTCGCTGTACATGGACTACGATCCGAATGCACCCGATGAAGAAACCGGCGCAGCGAATACACTGTATGCAAAGAGCGGCGCGCACCCGCTGACGTTCCTGAAGTTCGACTCGTACCTCAACCAGCTGTTCTCTGAAGAAGAGATGGCACAGCTCGTGCTCGAAGGCTGGGCGGATACGGCGATGAACTACAGCCCGCTTCACAACGCAGTCTCCAACTACTGGGGCGGCACGTACGAGACCGTTGACGGCTTCGCGGCATTCCCGATCCAGCTCAGAAATGCACGTCACGCCATCATGACCGTTTCCGATGCGGAAACCGGCGAGATCTACTATCAGCAGGATGACGAGTGGATCGGCAAGGCGTACCTGAGCGGCGTCTGGGGCGCACGTGACTACTATCTGTGGTACGGCGTCAACGAGAACGAAGAATCTGAAGGATACGGTGACCTCGTTCCCAGCGGCACGATCGTCAACGTCACCTTCGAAGCGCAGATTGACTATCCGGATGCGGAGCTCAATGAAGAGTATTCGTTCCAGATGATCCTCGACTATGACGCTCCGTTCATGACCGATTCCAGAATCGAAGAGACGGACGAGGGCAAGTTCATCGTCATCAACTTCGCAGATAACGAGAGCGGCGTTGCGTTTGCGGATGCGTTCTATGAGGATGAAGAAGGCAACCCCGTTGTTCTCGGCTACGCAGTCGGTGAGGAAGAAGCAGGCGAATTCAGAATCGATATCACCGACCTGCCCGAGGATGTCGGCTACATCACCGTCGACGTCATGGACTATGCGACCAACTTCCCGGGCTTCACGATCGAAGCAACGACCGGCAAGCCTCTCTACTCGCCGGGTATGGCGGCTGAGATGGTCATGACTGATCCGGATGCGATCGGCACGGTGATCCCGGTGTACGGCTACGTCTCTGACAACTTCAACGGCTCTGTCTACATGACCGAAGAGCTTCCGGAGAAGGGCATGTACTTCGGCATCGAAGTCAACTTCGCTGACAAGTCCGTCCTTGACGAGATCTATCCGGGCTCCAGCTATGTCATCGTCGGCGAACTCGACAACTACTATGGCTGCCCGAGACTCGACAATGCGTACATCTCGATCGTAGTCGATCCGTATGAGGATGACGATGTCTACTACTCCTACGACTTCTATGATTACTGTGTCTACTACCCGATCATGTATGAGCTCTACGGATACAGTGAGCCGGTCACGTTCGACGATCTGTTCGAAGACCCGGCCATGTACTGCGGCGGCATCCGTTACTTCGAGGATCTCGAGGTCATCGGCGTCACCGATTGCGAGGACGGCACCAGAACGATCACGCTGACCAACGGCACGAACTGCATCGACGTCGTCGGCTGCGAAGCAGGCGCAGAGAACACCTATGTGGGCGACATGCTCTACTACGGCTACTTCGTCATGACGTTCGATCACGGTACGTTCCAGTTCCACCCGCTGCAGGGCGGCAACTATGAGTACCTGGTGTTCTACGCAGACTTAGGTTAATCAGCCAAACAATGCAAAGGAGCGGCGAAAAGCCGCTCCTTTCTTATATGCAAAAGCCGGATCCGTTCGATCCGGCTCGATGTATTATCGCAGATAGATTGCTTTATCCGCTTGTCGAATGATCCTTCCGACGCGCTGCGCACATGGCACGACGCCGTTCAGCGCATCGAATACGGCGTCCGCTTCCTCCTCCGGTACAGCCGTTAAAAGCCCGCCGGACGTTTGCGGATCGAACAGCAGATCGCATTTTGCAAGCTCGATCTGTCCGCAGTCTACGGCATGTTCGGCATAGGTGCGATTCCGATACATACCCTCCGGCAGTACGCCGATACGCGCAAATTCGAGCGCTTCCGGAAGGAAGGTGATCCCGTCAACGTGCACCTCGGCGGACACGTCGGACCCGCTGCACATTTCATACAGATGGCCGAGGAACGAAAATCCGGTGACGTCCGTGCATGCGTGAACATGAAACCCTGCCAGCACGTCGCGCGCGCTCTTGTTCAGCGTCGTCATAAGACGCGTCATCATCTGCACAGCCTCCGGCTCCAAAAGCTCGCCCTTCTGCGCAGCAGTCAGCACGCCGATCCCCAAAGGCTTCGTCAAAAACAGCACGTCGCCGGGCACGGCGCCGTTGTTTTTCCACATGCGGGCCGGATGCACAAAACCGGTGACGGACAGACCGTATTTCGGTTCGTCGTCATAGATGCTGTGTCCGCCGCAGATGATCGCGCCGGCTTCGGCGCATTTTTCATATCCGCCGCGCAGGATCTCATGCACAGCCTCCTTCGGCATGGACTTCGGCACGCACATGATGTTCAGCGCGAGCTTCGGCTCGCCGCCCATCGCGTAGATATCGGACAGCGCGTTCGTCGCGGCGATCTGCCCGAACTTGTACGGATCGTCCGCGATCGGCGGGAAAAAGTCGAGCGTCTGCACGATCGCGCGCTCGTCGTCGAGCTTATACACCGCAGCGTCGTCGCTCTTGTCAAATCCGACAAGCAGATTGTCGTCATGAACCGTCGGAAGATCCGACAGCAGCTTTGCGAGTACGCCCGCGCCGACCTTTGCGCCGCAGCCGGCGCAGCTTGCGAGCTTGGTTAGTTTGATATCCTCACCCATGGGTTTCCTCCGTGATCTGGATCAGAATGTCGATCTCACCGCCGCAGACCATGCCTGCGTTTGCCGCGTCGGTGTTGTTCATGCGGCAGGTGTAGCGCTTGACCTTCGGCCCGTGCCGCAGCATGTCCAACGCATACTGCGCCGCTTCATATTCACCGAAGCCGCCGCCGACCGAGGAGATGATGGAGCCGTTCTTAGTGACGATCATGCGCGCACCGGTCGAGCGCGGCGTGCTGCCGGTCTTTGCAATCAGCGTGACCATGGCGTACGGCTCGGAAAGCGTCCGTATGGTACGGCACAGGTGTTCATCCCATTCACTGCCTCGGATCGTGCTGTTTTTCACCTGGATCAGTTCGCCGACGATGCAGACGGCGATCTCCTCCGGCGTGTTTGCGCCGATTTTCAGTCCGATCGGTGCGTGTATCGTAGCAAGCCGTTCACGCGGCACACCCTGCTCCGCGATCGCATCAAATACGATCCTCGTTTTTCCCTTGCTGCCGATCATGCCGCAGTAGACGTACGGTTTTTTGAGGATCGCTTCGAGGCACAGCCGGTCGTCGCGATGCCCGCGCGTCACGATGACGTAGTACGCATTATGATCGTGTATGGTGTCGAGCGCCTCGGCAAAGGGGAGTGTCAGCAGCGCGTCGGCTTCGGGGAAACGTTCACGGCTGCAAAAGTCTGTACGCTCGTCGATGACCGTCACGCGAAAACCGATGAGCTTTGCGATCTTCGCGGTTGCAACGGAGACGTGTCCGGCGCCGCAAAGGATCAGGTGCGGCGGCGTCGTGACACGCTCGATCAGTACACCGTCGAGCACGCAGGGGAGAGGCGTACCGTTCGGAACGTCGCGCACGATCTCTTGGCAGCCCGTGATCGTTTCGCCGTCTCTGACCGCGATCTCGCCCATACGCTCGCCCTCGATCGCCGTAAACAGGAGTGGGGAACGACCGCTTTGGATGCAGTTGACAACGGTTCTAAACATGCGCGTTCCTCCTTGACAGCATCAGGATCGCTTCGAGCACGCCGCCGCCGATCGCGCGCGCCTTGTCGGATACGGTATAGCAGTTGGACAGCACCGCACGCGGGTCGACGTCGCCGCTCTTCATGCCGCAAAACACGGGCGTTCCGCTCGGCAAAAGACCGCGAATGACGCCGGACAGCGGCGCAGGGATCGGTACGCCGTCCACCTCGGCGATCGGCTCGCCCTTTTCGACCAGATCTCCGATATGCCGGATCTCGATCAATATGCCGTCCTTCGGCGCGCGCAGTACGCGTTCGGTCGTGAACCCGCCGATATTGCCCGGAATGCCGGTATTCGGCGCGGCAGGACCCGAAAGGATCACGCGGCCGAGGTCGTGTCCGCGCATCGTCTCGATGACGGCGTGGCAGTCGACGCCCGCAGTGAAGCCGGGACCGAGCGCCACAACGACCGGCGCGTCCGTGATCGACGTACCCAAATTGCGCTTTGCTAGGACCGCGTCGACCTCGGCGTCCGGCTGCAGCGCCGAAAGCAGGGCCGCGTCCGGCTCGGCCAGCACGGCGATATGGTCGCGTGCGTGGATTGCCCGGATCTCTTCAAGCGTTTCGGCACGTTCCGCCGTCACGTCCTCGACCGTAAAGGAGCCTTTCAGGATCGCTTCGGAAAAGCAGACGGTGCGGCGGATCGACGTGGGATGCTTTAGGTCGGTCATCACGATCGCGAACCCGCAGTGTGCAAGCCGCACAGCAACGCCGCTTGCAAGATCGCCTGCGCCTTTGATGAGAATCATGGTTCATTCCTCCGGTAAAACAGAATGGGGTCTTTGGATCGCCACGCGGTCACGGCGACCGGCATGGAAAACAGCGCGGCAAGCGCCTTTGCCGCGTCAAACCGCGCCGTATCATCCGCCTTGTTGATGACGACACCGTCAACGCGCGGATAGGTCATCACGACGTCGCGGATCATCTCCGCCGTCACGGGAGTGTCCGTCGACGCGTGGACAAGCGCCGCATAGCGCTCCGGCCGGTGGCAGACGCTTCGGATCGGCTGACCGAGCCCGTCGATGCCGACGACGGCAAGCACCTTGTTTGCACAGGCAGGGATGACCGGTTCGTGCGGCGCGTGCGCCTTCAAGGGCAGCTGACGGGAGCCATCCGCTTCAACCAGGACATAATCCGAAAGCGTGCAGAGCGTTTCAAACGACTGCGCGGGAGCAGTCAGCTTTCTGTCGTCCGGCGTTCCCGACGAAACGACCTCGCCGCGCTTTAGGGGCGCTTCGATCCGTACCCGGTACGGAAGTCCTTCGGGACGCAGAATGTGCGTCGAGGTGCAGACGATCACCGATCCCTTTTCGCGCAGCTCTTCGGCAAGCGCAAGCATCGTCGACGTCTTTCCGCCGCCGCCGATCAACGCCGTCACCCCGCGTTCGATTCCGAAAAACTCGCACAGCTTCTGCATATTCACCCTCGCTATTCTCCGTTAAGAATAACACATTACACGCCAAAAGTAAAGAACAGGGCCGCATTGCAGCCCTGTCCCATGATACGAGGATCAATATCCGTTGTTCAGGTCGATGACCGAGCCGTCGACCGCATTGATCGCGAACAGGATCACGTCCGCGTAGTCGTCCGGATGAATGTTTTTATGGTCCCGGTACTGCTTCACGGACTTTCCGTAAAACACCCATGCCGGCACATACAGCCCGAGCTTTGCCTCACTGTTCTGTTCCTTGATCCGTAAAAGCGACAGCTCAACGGTCGTCGGATACAGATCGTAATAGATCGCAACGCCGTCCTGCGACAGAGTCCGCGCCTCGTACGCGACGGAACACATGTGTTCAAAGATGCTCGCTGCCTCCTCGAACGGGATCGTCTGCACGTCGGTCGAAAGGACCTCCTTGACCTCGATCGGATTGGACCACTGGCACAGATTGATGCCGTCGTCGTCCACAAAGAACAGCATGGATTCATAATACCACGGGATACTGTACGGGTCGGTATCCAGCTCCTGCACCTGCGGGATATACGCGACCGGCGAGCCTGCGGCGGTCCGTACCATCGGAAGGATGTACAGCGATTTCACCTGTCCGTAGACCGTTGCCGTATACAGATCGCAGGTCCGGTACGGCATGACGTCGGTGACGTCGAGCTTTGCAAGGAAGTCTCTGCACCGCTGCACCGCTTCGGCGGGGGAGAACGACTGCCCGTAGAGGCATTCCGTTTCGTCCGAATATACCGTGCGATGCGTATACGGATCGTACCAGTTGCTGAGGATATAGCCTTCCTCTTGGAAGCCGGCGTAGCTGATGTTGGATTCACCGTTTCCCTTGCCGTAACTGAAATATTCTTCGAGCGGGGTTCCTTCAGGCGTGGTATTGTTCGTGATCTGCAGCCAATGGTCGGCGTTGCGCGCGTCCATCATGCGGTTGACGATCCAGTTGATCCCGTTGTCGTACGTCTGCGTTCGGACGGACCCGTCCACGATGATCAGCGCATCGTTTTGGATCGTTTCGTCCGGCGCTGTCGCGTATTCCTGCTTCAGCGCCTCGATGTATTCGATCGCCTCCTCCTCGGTCAGCAGCTTTTCGTCCGTGCGGCCAGTGTCAATCAGTTCCTGGATATAGACGATATACTCGGCGATCTCCTTCTTTCCGCGAATATACCGGTCCGGATTCTGTGTCCAGGCGGTCTCACCCTCAAAGATGCGGTCGAATGACGTCTTGATCCATTCGTCCGTAAAGACGGTCGGCCGTACGCGTGCCATGGAGATGCGGCCGCTCGCGGGCAGATATACGTCGGCGTCAGCATGGATCGTCAATCTGCCGTTGCCGCTCTGATAATCATAGGTATAATGCTCTTCCGACTTGACAAAGCCCGG
>CAKJYC010000020.1 GCA_918244965.1 Clostridiales bacterium
ACCGTTCCTCTATGGTAAGATGTTTGTAGTTCATATGTCTCTCTCCTTTGTAGTTTTGTTGGCAAACTTATTCTACCAGAGATTCATATGAACTTCTATTTTTTCTTTCCTTACTGTTGCACTTGATAGTATAATTCATCTTCCATTATATCAGCTTTTCCCCGTCTTGCCAAAGGATTTTTGGCGCGCATCTCTGCGCGGCACGAAAAGAAAACGCCGCAAGCGATGCGATGCTTGCGGCGACGAGCACGCGGCTTTGCCGCCTATGTGAACTACGTTCAAATCATGTACGCAGAGCGTACATAAGCAAATCGTGCCGAAGGCACGCCCGCAAAAGGTTGGTAGCGAGAGATTTTCGTCGTGAGGGCATTTACAACCGAACAGAAAATCCGAGCGTGACCATGGTACGCGCGGGAAGCGCGCGATCTTCCGCTGTAACAAAGCGGAGCGGAGTGGATTGCGGAAAGGAGCCGCAGCGGAACAAGGCGCAGCGGTGGCTTATTTGTGAAACAAAAAAAGCCGCCGCAAGCCAAGTGAAGCCTGCGGCGACGTGGCGTGCCCGACACGATACGGCGCTGCTTCTGATTGCCAAGACATAGGAAGCAGCGCCGAGCAGGCGGCTTTGCCGCCTATATGCACTACGTTCAAATCATGCACGCAAAGCGTGCATAAGCAAATCGTGCCGCAGGCACGCCCCGCAGACGATTGGTAGCGCAGCGGAGGCGTTGCGAGGGCGTTTACAACCGAGCAGCCGAAGCAAGCGAGATCGTCTGCGGAGAGGAGGAGCGACGGAGAGGGCGAGCGGTGACGCTTCTTGCAAGCTGCGCGGTTCTCTCCCAAAAACAAAAGCGTCGCCGCGAACGATTCGACGTCCGCGACGACGTGGCGTGCCCGACACGATTTGAACGTGCGGCCTTCAGAGTCGGAGTCTGACGCTCTATCCAGCTGAGCTACGGGCACAGGGCGTGCGGTTTCCCGACGCGCGAATGGTATTATACCACACGTTTTTCATTCTTGCAAGAGCTTCCGGCCCAAAAAGGCGGCGTCCGCCAAAAATCAAAGCCGCCCCGGGGTGAGGGCGGCTCTGACAAGGATAGAGGGGGGTAATGATAAGGAGGAGTTCTTTCTGTCAATCGGATTGCGGGAGGGGTAAGTCCGCTTTCCTTTTGATGGCTTTATTATAACCCCCAAATGCGTCAAAAATTCGTTATCCGTGTGAAAGAAACGCGACAAGATTGTGAAGAAAATGCAAACTGACATTGAAAGCGCTGTTTTTTCATGCTATAATAGCGTGTAATCTTACCGGCGCAAGCCGCAAGGAGGAGCTTATGGATCTGAAAGCATTGGTGCGCAGCATTCCCGATTTCCCGAAGGAGGGCATTCTGTTCCGCGATATCACGCCGCTGATCGGCAACGCGGACGGCTTTGAAGAACTCGTTGCGCAGATGGCGGCACCTTTGCAGGGCAGGGATATCGACCTGATCGTCGGGCCCGAAGCGCGCGGATTCATCTTCGGTTCGGCGCTTGCGAACGCGCTGCACGCCGGCTTCGTTCCCGCAAGAAAGCCCGGCAAGCTGCCGTATGAGACGATTTCCTGCGAATACGGCCTCGAATACGGCACGGACGAGCTGCAGATCCATCTCGACGCGATCCGTCCCGGCAGCCATGTCGCGATCGTCGACGATCTTCTGGCGACCGGCGGCACGGCGCTTGCGTGCGCAAAGCTCGTCGAAAAGGCGGGCGGCATCGTGGACGCGCTGGTGTTTGCGATCGAGCTCGGCGACCTGCCCGGCCGCGAAACGCTGAAGGACTACGCCGTTCACGCGGTCCTGCAATACTGATACACGATGATCATCCATTCGTTTGACGACAAATCCGAGCCCCTGTTCAGTCCCGCATCCTTTGTCGGGCCGCAGCGGCATCTTTGCGATATCTGCATCCTGACCTTCTCCGACGTCATCCTTCGCGAGATGCAGCAGAGGTTTCAGCTGCGCGAGGTCGACGCGCTGCGCACCGCCAACGGCAGCCGGCCGATCTATTTGTTCGAGTATCACAGCAAAACGATCGCAGCCGTGCTCTGCGAGATTGGCGCAACGAATGCGGGCAACTTCGTCGTCGAGCTGAACTGGATCACCGGCGCGACAACGTTTATCATGTTCGGCTCAGCGGGCAGTCTGAACCGCGAGGCGACGGCGGGGAAATATGTCATTCCGACCGAGGCGTACCGCGACGAGGGCATGTCTTACCACTACGCCCCTCCCGCGGACTATATCGCGATCCCGACCGCCGATCGAACCGAGACATACCTTCAGGAGCTGCAGCTTCCGACCGTGAAGGGCCGCGTGTGGACGACCGACGCCTTCTACCGCGAGACACGAAATCAATTCGCCGCGCGGCGCGCCGAGGGCTGCCTTGCGGTGGAGATGGAGCTTGCGGGCGTACAGGCGGTGTGCGATTTCCATCACCTGTCGCTGTATGCCTTCCTTGTGACCGGGGACGTGCTGGACGCGCCGGTATACGAAAACGATCGGCTCCACAGCGCAAACCACAGCCTCGACAAGCTGCAGATCGCCCTGTACATCGCGGACCGGCTGCAATAAGAAACCGAAAAAAGTTGCGATTCCTCTATTGCAAACCTACGCAATCGGGAGTATACTGTATACGGTGTCGGATCGCCGTTTTTGCGGAACGGTCCGAAAAATTCACACCGAAAAAAAAGGAAGGGGTAAAAAAACATGTATCCTAATGCAAAAAGCGGTATCGGCAAGCTCCTGGTCGCTGAGATCATCGCTCTGTCCGTTGCTGTCGTAACCATTCTGACAGCACTGCTCGCTCTGCTCGCGATTTCGCAGCTCAACCAGAATCTGCTCGCTGTTGCCGGCGTGCTCGGTATCATCGTCGGCCTTGCCGCGCTCGTATGCCTGATCGTCCGTATCATCGGCCTCATTGACGCCGGTAAAGATGAGAAAGCATTCAAGACCGCTCTGTACTGCGTCCTCGGCGCACTCGGCATCGCAGTTCTGAACTTCATCCTCGGCCTCGCAAAGGTCCCCAGTATCGTAACGACGATCTTCGGAGTCATCCAGAACGCCCTGACCCTGCTGTGCGCCGTGTACTGCATCTTCGGCGTTCGCAACCTTGCAAACCAGGTGAACCGTCCCGACGTTGCGGATTTCTCCCGCATCGCGCTGTATTGTGTTTGTGGCGCGCAGGTTTTCGGCATCATCCTGAGCCTCGTCAGCGGCTTCATCCCCGGCGTCGCTTCTCAGGTCATGTCCCTCATCTCCGCGATCGTTGCGCTCGTTGCAGAGGTCGTCTTCATCATGCTCCTCGGCAAGGGCAAGAAGATGCTTGCGTAATCATCTGTTTGCAGCATAAAAAACCGGAGCGGTACGCCGCTCCGGTTTTTTGTTTCTTTTGGATTTTTCGCTTGCGCTCAGAATGACAGGCCAAGCACAAAGATGCTGGTTCTTCTGTGTTGCGATGCGCAGCCCGGAGGAGCATACATCGCATCAATCCGTCAAATCCGGCGACATGCGCGGCGCCATCCCCCTTTGCCGAATAACGAACGGCGTCGCCGTTCAGCGCGCCCGTTCGAGGAGCATACATCGCATCAATCCGTCAAATCCGGCGACATGCGCGGCGGATTTGACTCCTTGCACCCCGCGCCGCCCGGTGGATTTCAATCCATAGGCGCGGGGTGAAAACTCGCCGAAATCCTGATTTCGGCGAAATGCGCAGCGCTATTTTGCCTCGTCCATCTTGCCGGTGTAGAGCGCGTGCTCGATCCAGATGCGCATGCCGCGGATCGAGCGGTCGAGCGCGGACAGCTTCTGGAGGATCACGTCGAATTCCCTGCGCTCGAAGCTGTTCACGCGGCCGTCCACGGAGATGTCGATCAGCCGATCGCGCTCCTGCTCCATCGCGTGCAGCGCGGAAAGAAGCTGCACCGTGAGCTGCGGCAGCTCTTTGAGCTCGACCCGCTGGACGTACTTCATGCCGATCGGACACTCGTGCGTGCAGTAGTAGTTGGAAAGCTCCGCGTTCTCGTAGCCCTGCTCCATCGCAAGCACCTCGTCCGGGTGCGGCGCGCTCTTGCCGCTCTCGATCTTTTCGATGCGGTCCGCCGTGACAAACTGCAGAAGCTCCCCCGCCGCCTCGCGGGAAAGGCCCTTGTCCTCGCGGCTTTGCTGATAGATGTTCTTATTCTCCTTGGTCGACCGTCTGCCCATCGTGATCCCTCCTTTTTTGTACCTACAGTATACACCCCGCGCGCGCGTTTGAAAAGCGGTAAGCGTGCGGATTACTGCGCTTTATTTCGCACTGTTTTCGAAATAAACCCGGTTATACCAGACAATACGCCGTTGCAGATCGTCCCTCCGCTGTGATATGATAGGATCAGGATCAACAGAGAGAGGAGCGGCCTTATGAGCAATTGCTTTGAACGCGCATTCCAGCGTCGGCTGGATTCTGCGGATTCGTGGACCAAGGCACAGGCGAAAGCGCTTCGTGCGGTTCCGACAAAAAAGAAGCTCCTGATGATCGGGATCCCGCTGTTGTTTATGGTTCTGTCCGGCGTTTTCCTTGTTCTCGCCCACCGAACCGAAACGCTCTCCTCGCGTCCGAAAACAGGCTTCCCGGATTCGATCCTGTCGGGATCGTATGATTGGCCGGACGGCGCCGATCTTGACGGCATCGCAGAGATCGACGGCTATGCCGTTGTGTATTCCGACAAGAGCTGCTTTGCCGTTTTCCGTGACGGCGTTCTTCACCACATGCTTGATGCGCACGGTCACACCTGCGGCATTGCGGATGACCGGATCTTTCTCATATATAACGGAACCGCTTATCTGTATGATGCAGAGGGCAAGCTGGTTCAAACGGCAGACGCTTCCGCTTTTCGCAATACGCCGAAGTATAACCGAAGCGAAGCCGTTGTCTCCTCCTATACATATCGCATCCGTCGCACCTTCTCCCGCAATACCGTTGTTGTTGAATCAGACGGAGAAGAAACAACGTTGCTGATTCAACGACGATTCATCCGAACACTTTATTGCACTGCTGCGTGTATCTGCTTTATGGTCGCGTTTATTGTAGGATTGATCGGGCTGATCAAACTCAATAAGGCGACAAAGCTCGTGCAAAGCAGCGAGCAGACAGAGAATAAAAAGCCCTCCTGAAGCATATCACGCAAAAGCCCTCCGCACCCGGAGGGCTTTTCATATGCCGCTGAACGGCGCGCTTTGCAAAAAAGTCCCTCTATTTTGCACCGGCGCTGCAAATAGCGATCGCCATTTGCAGACGGCGCGTCTTTATTGCACGCGGCGGGTGCGTTATGATGAAGCCGTAAACAAGAGGCGGACAAAACCGCCGGGGCACTGGGGACTTTGGAAAGGAGTGAAAAGCAGTGTCGTTTATTGCAGAGCACACGGGCCTGATCATCGGGCTGGTCGCGGCCGCGATCACCATGATCGCGATCATCGTCAGCGGCTACGTCAAAGCGCCGCCGGACAAGGCGTACATCATTTCCGGCATCAAAAAGACGCCGAAGATCCTGATCGGCCGCGCGGGCATCAAGCTGCCGTTCTTTGAGAGAAAGGACACGTTGGTGCTGAAGCAGATCAGTATCGACATCAAGACGAACGGCTATGTGCCGACGCTTGACTTCATCGGCGTGGACATCGACGCGGTCGCAAAGGTGCGGCTCAAGACCGATCCGGAAGGCATCAAGATCGCGATGAAGAACTTCCTGAACATGTCCGAGGAAGCGATCGCAAAGGCGCTGACCGACTCGCTGCAGGGCAACATGCGTGAGATCATCGGCACGGTCAAGCTGAAGGAGCTGAACACGGACCGCAAGAAGTTCGGCGACGAGGTGCAGCAGAAGGCGCAGACCGACATGAACGCTTTGGGCGTTGAGATCATCTCCTGCAACATCCAGAAGATCGAGGATGAAAAGGGTCTGATTGTCGCCCTCGGCCAGGACAACATGTCGCAGATCCAGAAGGACGCGTCGATCGCAAAGGCGCAGGCGGAGCGCGACGTGGCGATCGCCGAGGCGGAAGCAAAGCGGATGGCAAACGAAGCGCAGGTAGCTGCGCAGACCGAGATCGCATCGCGGCAGAACGAGCTGAAGATCCGCGAAGCCGAGCTGAAGCGGGCGTCCGACGTGAAGCAGGCCGAGGCCGACGCGGCGTACGAGATCCAGCAGCAGGAGCAGCGCAAGACGATCGAGGTCGCCACGGCGAACGCGAACATTGCGCGGCAGGAACGCGAGATCGAGCTGAAGAAGAAGGACGTCGAGGTGACCGAGCAGACGCTCGAAGCCGAGATCAAGAAGAAGGCGGAGGCCGAGAAATTCGCCCGTCAGCAGAAGGCGGAAGCGGAGCTGTTTGAACGGCAGCGCAAGGCGGAGGCCGAGAAGTTCGAGCGCGAAAAGGCCGCCGAGATCCGCCGCATCCACGCGGAGGCCGAAAAGTTCGAGCGTGAAAAGGAGGCCGAGGCGCAGCGCGTGCAGGCCGAGGCCGAAAAGTACGCGAAGATGCAGGAGGCCGAAGGCATCAAGGCGGTCGGCGAGGCGGAGGCTGCGGCGATCGAAGCCCGCGGCATCGCGGAGGCAGAGGCGCTTGAAAAGAAGGCCGAGGCCATGAAGAAATACGGTCAGGCGGCCATGATGGAGATGATCGTGAAGGCGCTGCCCGAAATGGCGGCGGCGATCGCAAAGCCGCTCGAATCCATCGACAAGGTGACGATCATCGACGGCGGCACCGGCGGCAGCGGCGTGGACACGATGGGGACCTTCGTACCGAGCGTGCTCGCCCGCACGATCGCCACGATGAAGGAGGTCACCGGACTGGACCTTGTGGACGTCATGAAGGCCGGTACCTACGATGCGAAGGTGACCCGCAACGTGACGGTGCAGGGCGACCCGCAGGGCGCGATCAACAGTGCGATCCATCCAGAACCCGCCGTATAAAGACAACGTAAAAGCAGTCCTCTTTCGAGGGCTGCTTTATTTTTCGTTATTCCGCTTTCTTCACGGCCGGAGCCGCCTTGGCGCGGGTCTTGCGCGCGGCGGGCAGCTTGGGCTGCGGATCGCCGTCGCGGATGAGCCGCGGCGGCGCGAGCTTGTTGATCGTGTCCGCCGTGATCTCGCAGGTCTTGACGCCCTCCTGGGACGGAATGTCGTACATGATGTTCAGCATCACGTCCTCCATGATCGCGCGCAGGCCCCTCGCACCGGTCTTGCGTTCGATCGCCTTCTTCGCGACCTCCTTGAGCGCGTCTTCGGTGATGACAAGGTCCACGCCGTCCATCTCGAACAGGCGGCGATACTGTCTTGTCAGCGCGTTTTTCGGCTCGGTGAGGATCTGGATCAGCGCCTCCTCGGTGAGGTTTTCCAGCGTGACAATGATCGGAACGCGGCCCACGAATTCGGGGATCAGTCCGAACTTTAATAGGTCCTCCGGCAGAATGCTCTTCAGGATCGTACCGACGTCCTGCTGCTTTTGCGAACGCACCTCGGCGCCGAAGCCCATGAGCTTACTGCCCGTGCGCTTCTGGATGATCTTGTCGATGCCGGTGAACGCACCGCCCACGATGAACAGGATGTTCGTCGTGTCGATCTGCAGGCATTCCTGCTGCGGATGCTTTCTGCCGCCCTGCGGGGGAACGTTTGCCACGGTGCCTTCGAGGATCTTCAGAAGCGCCTGCTGCACGCCCTCGCCGGAAACGTCGCGCGTGATGGAGACGTTCTCGCCCTTTCTGGCGATCTTGTCGATCTCGTCGATGTAGACGATGCCCATCTGCGCCTTCGGAATGTCGTAATCCGCCGCCTGGATGAGCTTTAAGAGAATGTTCTCCACGTCGTCGCCGACGTAGCCGGCCTCGGTCAGCGCGGTCGCGTCCGCCACGGCGAACGGCACGTCGAGGATCTTCGCAAGCGTCTGCGCGAGCAGCGTTTTGCCGCAGCCCGTCGGTCCGAGCATGATGATGTTGCTCTTCTGCAGTTCGACGTCGTCGGTCTTGTCGCCCATCATGCGGATGCGCTTGTAGTGGTTGTACACCGCGACGGCCAGCGCCTTCTTTGCGCTCTCCTGTCCGATCACGTACTGATCGAGCGCGGCGACGATCTCCGCGGGCTTCGGAATGTCCTCCTTGCTGTAGGCCTGCTGCGCGTCCTTCGGCTGCTCGTAGCGCATATCCTCCTGCACGATCTCACGGCACAGCTCGACGCACTCGTTGCAGATATACACGTTCGGGCCCGCAATGAGCTTGCGGACCTCGCTGCGCTGCTTGCCGCAAAAGCTGCAGCGTACCTTATCAAAGCTGTCTCTGTCTCTTGTGCCTGCCATGCGTTATCTCCTCGGTGCAATGATCTCGTCCACGATGCCGTAGGCCTTGGCCTGTTCGGCGTCCATGAAGTTGTCGCGCTCGGTGTCCTGCTCGATCCGTTCGAGCGGCTGGCCCGTGCGATCCGAAAGGATGCGGTTCAGCTGATCCTTGATGCGAAGGATCTGCTCCGCGTGGATGCGGATATCCGACGCCTGCCCCTGCGCGCCGCCGCTCGGCTGGTGGATCATGATCTCGGCGTTCGGCAGCGTCTTGCGCTTGCCCTTTGCGCCCGCCGCCAGCAGGAACGCGCCCATGCTCGCCGCGAGGCCGACGCAGATCGTCGCGCATTCGCAGCGCAGATACTGCATCGTGTCGTAGATCGCCAGACCCGCGCTGACGGAGCCGCCGGGGCTGTTGATATACAGGAAAATGTCCTTGTCCGGATCCTCCGCTTCCAGAAACAGCATCTGCGCGATGACGAGATTTGCGGTGTCGTCGTCGATCGGGCCGCCGAGGAAGATGATGCGATCCTTCAGCAAGCGCGACCAGATGTCATAGGAGCGCTCACCGTGGCCGGACTGCTCGACCACCATCGGTATCAGGTTCATTTCGGATACCTCCTTCAAGATCTCACTCTGTCAAAAGGTCTTTTGACAGAGCGGTTTTCAGCTTCTCCCTAAAATGCTGCCGCATTTCCGGGCGGGAGAAGCTGCAAGGTGTCAAATTCACCGCGCATGTCGCTGAATTTGACGGATTTCTTCTCCGCTCTTTCTCCGAAGGACTCGTTCGCGCGTTTACAACGCGCCTGCGATGCTTGCAGAGTATTGCGAATTGATGCGCCGTTTTACTCGGCCTTCGGCTCCTCTTCAACCGCCGCGTCGACGATCAGCTTCACTGTCTTGTCGACCGTGACACGATCCTTCATGTATTCGAGATCGTCGTCGGTCAGCGTCTTGCGGAAGGTCTCGTAATCCGTGTTGCCGTTGTCGGCATACTTCTGGATCTCGGCCTCGATCTCCTCTTCAGTCGGCTGCACGTTCTCCGCCTTTGCAACGGCGTCGATCACAAGCTGCATCTTGACGCGCGCTTCCGCTTCGGGGCGGTAGGTCTCACGCATCTTGTCCTCGGTGGTATTGAGGTAGCCGAGGTAGGTGTTCCAGTCAAGGCCGCTGCCCATCAGGCGGTACTTGATGTCCTGCAGCATGTACTCAACCTGACGGTCGATCATGCACGCCGGGATGTCGACGGTCGCGTTGTCGCACGCGCCCTTGATCGCGAGATTCTCGCGCATCTGATCGAGCTGCTGCTTCTTTTCCTCCTGCATTTTGGCCTTTTTGTCGGCTTTCCATGCGTCGACGGTTTCAAACTCGGAAATGTCTCCGATGAATTCATCGTCGATTTCGGGCAGCTCCTTTTTCTGGACCGCCTTCACCGTGCAGGCAAACACCGCGGCCTTGCCCGCAAGATGCTCCGCATGGTATTCGGTCGGGAACGTTACGTTGACGTCGCGCGATTCGCCCGCGCTGATGCCGACGAGCTGATCCTCAAAGCCCGGAATGAACGTGTTGCTGCCGAGCACCAGCGTCTGGTCCTCCGCCGTGCCGCCGTCGAACTTCTCGCCGTCCACGGAGCCCGAATAGTCGAGCAGGACGCGATCGCCATTCTCTGCCGGGCGGTCGACGTCGACAAAGCGCGCCTGCTGCTCACGCTCGGCCTCAAGCGCCTTCTCCACGTCCTCGTCGCTTACAGTATAGTCCGCCTTCGGCACCGCGATACCTTTGTATTCGCCGAGCGTGACCTCAGGCTTTAAGGTGACCTCCGCGACGAAGGTGACGCCTTCGTTCTCGCCGATGGACAGGATGTCCACGTCGGGGCGGTCGACCACGAACAGCGCGTGCTCCTTCACCGCCGCGTCATACGCGGGTCCCCAGCACAGATCAAATGCGTCCTCATAGAACACGCCTTCTCCGTAATATGTCTCGATGACCTTGCGCGGCGCATGCCCCTTGCGGAAGCCGGGCAGCGCATAGCGTCCCGCCGTCTTTTTGTACGCATCATTCAGCGCCTTGCGGAAGGTCTCCGCGTCGACGGTGATCGTCAGTTTTGCTTTGTTCCCCTCTAACGTTTCCAGTTGTGCCATACCTTTTCTCCTTATCTGTATTCCTTGCAAGCCGACTGTGTCGGCATTCTTCGCCGGATTATGGTATCATACCACAACGCCCCTGCGTTTGCAAGCGCGGAACAGGTTTTTTGCATTGTTGTTGCAAAAAGTTTGCAATGCGCCGTTTGTTCGCCGCCTCCTGCAATCTTGACCCGCCCGCCGATGTGTGATAATATAAAGAATTGATGATGAGAAACAGGGGGCGACTATGGAACGGTTTTGTCTGATTGCAAATCCTACTTCAAAGAGCGGGAACGCGGCCGCGTACCTCGATCGGGTCAAGCAGCTGCTCGACGCGCAGGGCGCAAGCTATGAGCTCCGCGAAACGCAGCATCCGGGACACGCGACCGAGCTTGCAAAGGCCGCGGTCGATGAGGGCTTTGACGTGATCGTTGCCGTCGGCGGCGACGGCACGCTGCGTGAAACGGCGCTGTCCGTTGCGCATACGGACCGTGTGCTGGGACTTCTGCCCTGCGGCACCGGCAACGACTATGCGCGCGCGGTCGGCATTCCGACCGATCCGGATGCCGGCGTCGAGATCCTGCTGCACGGACAGAACAAGGTCGTGGACGCGGGCGACGCAAACGGCAAGCTGTTCTTCAACATTGCGGGCTTCGGCTTTGACGTCGACGTTTTAGACTACACCGAGTACTATAAGCCCAAGTGCAAAAGCGGCGACGCCGCCTACCGGCGCGGCTGTCTCAAGGCCGTGCTCGGCCTGAAGCTGCGCAAGACGACGCTGACCTTCCCGGACGGCACGATCGAACGGAACGTGCTGATGGCGGCCGCCGGCGTCGGCACGCATTTCGGCAGCGGCATGAACGTTCTGCCCGAATCGGACATGTCCGATGGGCTCCTGGACGTGTGCATCGCGCACGACGTCGGGCGGCTGAAGCTGCTCTATCTCCTGCCGCGATTCATCAAGGGCAAGCATGTCGGGCTGAAGTGCATCACCTACCGAAAAGCGACCGAGGTTTCGGTCGTGTGCGATCCGCCGTCGCGCATCGAGCTGGACGGCGAACGCATGGACGGCACGCCCGTGACCTTCCGCGTGCTGCCCGGCGCGCTGACGATCCGCGCCCCGAAAACAAACTGAACCGGAGATTTTGAACCAATGAGCGACCGCGGCGACCGCATTCGTGAATATCTGCGTGAAAGCGCCGACCGTAAACTGACGATCGGTCGAATGACCGTATCGCGGCTTGCGATCTTCGGCGCCGGCGCCGGTATCGTCGTCATCGCGATCGTCGCGCTCGGCCTGCTCCTGTTCGGCAAGCGCACGACGGGGCTCAAGTTCAGCCGTGCGGACGTCGTGACCGGCTATTCGTACCGCATGAAGGACGACCGCATCACCTATCGCACGGAGGACCGCATCTATACCTACGACTGCGCAAAAAACGTGTCGACCTATTTTGCCGCACCGCGCATTCAGGGCTATGACAGCTCCTCGACGATGACCGTCGTGTATGCGGGTTCGCAGTTCCAGATCCAGGGCGCGGGCGAAGCGCTGACGCTGACGAACGGCACGATCCTTGACGTGCGCGCGGGACGCAATTACGCCGCGCTGCTGTACAAAACGCCCGGCGCGGACCGCAACGAGCGCTTCATCCTGATCATCGACAAGAACATGCACTCGGTCGCGACGCTGTCGTTCAAGGACGGCGACGTTGTGGCGTTCGATTTTGTCTCCGCAGGCTCGACTGAGCTTCTGTGGGTCTCCACGATGGACGTCGGCCAGTTCACCGAGGAATGCATCGTCCGCATCTACGACTGCGGCCGCAGCGGCGCGATGATCCACTACACCTCGCCGTTCTACAACCAGGCGATCTACGACCTGTATCTTTCGGATCGCTGCATGTTCCTGATCGGCACGCATTCGATCATCCGCTACGACCGCGAGGACGACGGCGGCTTTTCCGCCGAGCGCGACCGCGTGCGCGTCTACGGCTCCACGATCGTGGACTTTGCGGCGGGCGCCGAGACCGCATACTTCATTGCGTTGCCGGTGGCTGCCGAGGGCGAGGAAAACAGCCTCGTCCGGCTGATCACGATCTCCGAGACCGACGACCTGTGGTCCAACGTCATGCAGAAATACATGCCCTCCCCGATCGTCGGCGCATTTCTGCACGGTGGCAGTATCTGCGTGTTTACCAGGGAAAACTTCCTGCAATACTCATATGCCGGCAAGAAGCTCAACGATCTTGAACCGGCGCATGCGCCCGTCGCCGCATTCCGCTACGGCGAGGACGGCTTCTTCCTCGTGACCGAGCAGGGCGCGTATCGCGTGACGCTCGGATAAACCGGAAAGGAGAAGGCTATGATAACCGTACTGATCCTGATCATCCTCGGACTGTGCATCCTTGCGGGCTATTACCGCGGCGTCATTTTCTCCGCCGTGAGCCTTGGACTGACGCTGCTCTCCTTCTTCCTCGCGCTTCTGATGATTCCGGTCGTCAAGGAGCCCGTGCGCAAAAACGAATCCCTGTACAACAGTCTGCTGTACTATTTCGAGGGCTTTGAGGCCGTCAGCAAGACGAGCGTGGAAATGATCCATGACCCGATCACCTCGCTGGACAGCGAGGCGGTCGACGAAGTCGTAACGAACGCCGCGCTGCCTCTGCCGCTCGGCAGCGCCGTATCGAAAAACATCCGCCGCGAAGCGTACGCACCGCGCGGGATCACAACGCTCGGCGACTACTTCAACCAAACCATCGTCGACGTCGTGCTGAACATCCTGTCGCTGCTGTTCCTGTTCGTCCTTTTCCGCGTGATGTTCGGCTTCATCCTGCGCATGATCGACTACAGCCGCAGGGGCCTTCCCGCGCTGAAGCGATTCGACCCGCTGTTCTCCTGCGGGATCGGCTTCCTGCACGGCGTCCTGCTGCTGTACATCTTCTTCCTGGTCTCGCCGATCCTGCTGCAGGTCGTGCCGCGCCTCGGCCGCGAGCTTGTCGGCTCGCCGCTGTCCGGTTTCTTCTACCGCATGAACCCGTTTATGTGGCTGATCCCGACGACATAAAAAATGAAGAATGAAGAAATGAAGGAAGGTTCTCCGGCGCCGGAGAACCTTCCTTTTGCTTTGTTTACAGTTTCCATTCCGTGACCGCGGTGAGCACGGCTTTTCCCCTCAGCGCAATGCGGCCGTTGCCCAACGGCTCGCATATAAGCTCGCCGCCGCGTTCCGACGCCTGATATGCGCGGATGATCCTCTTATGCAGCGTCCTTGCCCAGTAGTCTGCGATCTGACAATGCGCCGAGCCGCAGACCGGATCCTCCGGCACCGTGATCTCCGGCGTGAAGCTGCGCGAAACACAGTCGTACTCCCTGCCCTTCGCCGTGGCGTTCCAGATGCGGCCGGGAAGCTGTTTCAACAGCGCATAATCCGGCGCAAGGCTTCGCACGGTGTTCTCGTCCGCAAACACACAGTTGAGGTCGAGCCCCATGATCGCTTTCTCCGGACGCGCGCCGAACGCGCGCTCCATGGCGTCGGTGACGGGGATCTCGGTAAGCGGATAGGTCGGAAAGTTCAGCTCGAAGCAGTCGTCGGTCCGCCTGACGGAAAGGTCGCCGCTGCAGGAAGAATAACGCACCTCGCCCGCGTCCGGCTCGATCAAGGTCAAAAGCACGAACGACGCCGCAAGCGTCGCATGGCCGCACAGTTTCTCCTCCGTCATGGGCGTGAACCAGCGGATGCGATAGCGCTCCCCCTCCTTCACCAGAAAAGCGGTCTCGGCAAGGTTGTTCTCCATGGCGATCGCCTGCATCGTTTCGTCGGGGATCCACCGGTCCATGACGCAAACCGCTGCGGAATTGCCGTGAAACGGCCGATCCGTAAACGCGTCGACGATGTACTGCTTCATGCTGTTATTCCCCGGTTTTCTCCGGCCAATCATCGGAAATCAACGATTGATAGCACTCTTTGCACATCCTCGTTCCGTTCCCGACCGCCATGACATTTACATTCTGCTTATTACAGATGTCGCAAGTCCCGTTTGCCTGAATCATATTGACCGCATGTCCCGTTGAACGTTGCAATGTCGGTGTTGTCTGACGTTTTTCGGTTGCCGGCTGTCTTTTCGGGTTCTCTTCTGTATCTCCGACGGTCTCAAGACCGATCAAATCCAAAAAAGAACGCTTTGGCCGGGGGTTCGGTTTGATTTGCTCGCTGCCGGATCTCCCGCCGTCTTCGTCGTTTTCACACTTCCGTACGATCGTGCCGTAGCCGTACAGCACAAGACTCGCCACATATGCAGCGAACGGTCCGAGGATCAATACCAAAACGCCCATAACAATTCCGATTTCCGTTTCGGCCATTGTCGCGATCAGAACGATGCCGAGCACAACGCTTGCGACCGACAGCACCCAGAAGGCCCCCTGCGCAATTGTCTGCAGCATTTTTCCGGTATGCTTGAACATGACGCTTCCTCCTTTGCGATTTAACAGATTGACGATTCTCCGGCAGGAGAATCCTCCTGAACGTAACCGAAGGTCACACATCACTTGCGGCTTTGCCGCATACATCATTGCGAAGCTGCATCACTTGCGCGAAGCGCAAACATCACTGCCGCTCTGCGGCTACAGCGGCTTTTTCGCGGGCAGCCCCGCCTTGCGCGGGTATGTCGACGGAGTCGGTGCGTTTTTGGTGCAGATTACCAGCGTGCGCGCGCCGTAGTCCGAGGCAAGCGGGACGGCCTCCGCCGTGCAGTGCAAAAGATGCAGCGCGCTCCTTGCGCTGGTCATCTCTTCGGAAACGTCGCCTTTGTAACAATAGGCCTTGCCGCCCGTTTTGAGAAGCGGGACCGTGAGTTCAAGAAGCACCGGCAAAGACGCCACCGCGCGGGAAACCGTCGCGTCGAACCGTCCGCGAACCTTCGGGTCGCGCCCGAAGTCCTCCGCCCGCGCATGCACGCATTCCGCCGATAAATCAAGGGTTTTCAGCACTTCCTCCAGGAATGTGATGCGCTTGTTGAGTGAATCGACAAGCGTGATCTTTAGGGTCGGATTCATAATGAGCAGCGGGATCGCGGGAAAGCCCGCGCCGGTGCCGACGTCCGCGATCCTCGCGCCGTCTTCAAGATACGGCAGCGCGGCAAGCGAGTCGTAAAAGTGCTTTTTAACGACCTCCTCCGGCGCCGTGATCGCGGTCAGATTCATCCGCGTGTTCCAGTCGATCAGAAGATCATAGTATGCGATAAATTTGTCGCATGCTTCGTCGGTGAGGTTTGGGATCGTCGCGTTCAGAAGATCACGCATGGGGAAATCCTTTCTTGGACAGCACAAGCAGTACGCCGACATCTGCGGGGGACACACCGGAGATGCGCGACGCCTGCCCGATGCTCGACGGCCGAAGCGCGTTCAGCTTTTGCCGCGCCTCAAGCCGCAGACCGTCCAGTTTGCTGTAATCGAGATCCTGCGGCAGCGGCAGCTCTTCCATTGCGCGGAAGCGCCGCACCTGCTCGGTCTGCTTTTCGATATAGCCGTCGTAATGCGCCATGACGTCGATCTGCTCCTCGACGGCGGGTTCGAGCGGTTCGAGGCAGTCATAGAGCTTCAGAAGGTCGGTGTAGCGCACGTTCGGCCGCTTCAGAAGATCGAAGAGCTTCGCGCCGGAATTCGGAACGCTCTCGCCGACGGATTCGAGATAGACGCGAAGCGCGTCGGATGGCGGCACATGCGTGCCGAGACGGCGCATCGTCTCCGCGATGCCCTCTCTTTTACGCTGCAAAACCGCGTACCGTTCCTCCGAGATGAGTCCGAGCCGTCTTGCGCGCTCGGTCAGGCGCAGGTCCGCGTTGTCCTGCCGGAGCAGCAGGCGGTATTCGCAGCGGCTCGTCATCATGCGGTACGGCTCCGGCGTGCCCTTGGTGGCAAGGTCGTCGACCAGCACGCCGATATAGGCGTCGCTTCTGCCGAGCAGAAACGGCTCCTCGCCTTTGACGTACAGCGCGGCGTTGACGCCCGCGTAAAAGCCCTGCGCGGCGGCCTCCTCGTAGCCGCTCGATCCGTTCACCTGCCCTGCGGTGAACAGACCGGGAACGTCCTTGACCATGAGCGACAGGTTCAGCACGTTCGGCACGAGGCAGTCGTATTCGATCGCGTAGCCGAGCCGCATCACCTCACAACGGCGGAGGCCCGGCATGGTGTGCAGCATATCAACCTGCACGTCGGCGGGCAGCGAGGTGCTCATGCCCTGCACGTACATCTCCTCGGTGGTGCGGCCCTCCGGCTCGATGAAGATCTGGTGCCGGTCGTGGTCCGGAAAGCGCACGATCTTGTCCTCGATCGACGGGCAGTAGCGCGTGCCGGTCGCGTGGATGCGGCCCGCGTACATCGGCGAGCGGTCGAGGTTCTTCAGAATGATGTCGTGCGTCTGTTGATTCGTATAGGTAAGCCAACACGGGTCCTGCTCGATATGCAGCCGCCCGTTCAGAAATGAAAACGCGGGCGTCGGCTCGTCGCCGCGCTGGATCTCCATTTCGTCAAGGTCCAAGGAGCTTTTACGCACACGCGCGGGCGTGCCGGTCTTGAACCGCTGCAGCGGAATACCGAGACTCCTCAACGCGTCGGACAGGCCCTCGCTGCGCAGCATCCCGCACGGGCCGCTTAGGCGCGACCATTCGCCGATCAGGATGCGGCTTGATAAATACACGCCGGAGCAGAGCACGACGGCGCGGCAGCCGTAGGTGAAGCCCTCGTCGGTTCGGACGCCGGAAACGCGGCCGTTTTCGGTCAGGATCTCCGTGACCTCGCCCTGCACGATCGTCAGATTCTGCTGCCGTTCCAGCGTGCGCTTCATGCGCTCGTGATAGCGGCGCTTGTCCATCTGCGCGCGAAGCGAATGGACCGCGGGTCCCTTCGACGTGTTCAGCATGCGCATCTGGATCAGCGTATCGTCCGCGGCAAGGCCCATTTCGCCGCCCATCGCGTCGATCTCACGGACCAGATGCCCCTTGCCGGTACCGCCGATCGCGGGGTTGCAGGGCATCATGCCGATGCTGTCAAGGTTCAGCGTCAGAAGAAGCGTCCGTAATCCCATGCGGGAACAGGCCAGCGCGGCTTCGATCCCCGCGTGACCCGCGCCGATGACAATACAGGCAAACTGCTCCATAAATCGCTCCTTCGCATTCTTTCGACGGTACAGTATACCATATTCCTTCGTTTTTGTGCAACGGATAGTGGAAATATCCGCCAAACTCTGTTATACTGGTTGCACAGGAGGACAGTTTTATGGGTAAAATGCGATTGATTCGGGAAGCGTTCGGCACGACCGAGGGCTTTTGCCTGGTGAAGAGCGCCGCCGTGCGCACGGACGTCAAGGGAACGGAATACCTCGACATGGTGATCGCCGATTCCGAGGGCGAATGCGTAGCGAAGCTGTGGAACTATACAAGGCTCACGCACGGCGAGTACGACGCAAACGACATCATTAAGGTGCGCGGGTCGGTGCAGGTTTGGAAGGACACCGAGCAGTTCAAGATCGACCGGATCCGCAAGGTCACCGAAGCCGACAACGTCGACATGAGCGGGATCATCCCGACCGCGCCGTTCGATCCGCAGGCGATGTACGACGAGCTGTACAATACCGCCGCAGGCTTTTCCGACGAGGACTTAAAACGCATCGTGCAGTACCTGCTGCGCGAAAACCGCGAGCAGCTTCTGATCTTCCCCGCGGGCGTGAAGCTCCACCATGCGACGCGCGGGGGGCTTTTGCATCACACCTGCGCGGTGCTGCATCTTGCAAAGCACATTGCGGACCTGTATCCGTTCCTGCACCGCGATCTGCTGCTTGCGGGCGCGATCCTGCACGACATCGGAAAGCTCCGTGAGCTCGACGCCGACACGCTCGGCATTGCGGGCGCGTATACGAACGAAGGGCAGCTTCTGGGCCACATCAACGTCGGCATGACGATGATCGCCGCGGCCGCCGAGATCACGATGATCTCCCCGAAGACCGCAATGCTTCTCGAACACATGATCCTGTCGCACCACGGCAAACCGGAGTTCGGCAGCCCGCGCCTTCCGATGTTCCCGGAGGCGGAGGTGCTTAGTATCTGCGACCTCTTGGACAGCAAGATGTACGAAATGGACGCCGCGCTCGACGGCGTCAGTCCGGACGGCTTCTCCGAGCGGCAGTGGGCGCTCGACAACCGTCAGCTTTTCAAAATCGACTGAAGGGAGAACTGCTATGTTTGAACGGCTGGATGCGGTGAAACCCGCATTGAAAAAACTGATCGCGACGCTGCGCGAACGATACGCCTACGTCTCGGTGCTTGCCACGGCGGAGCGTTTCCGTTCGTGGAACGTATCGAAAAACGGCATTTCGCTGTCGGCGTCCGGACTCGACGGCGGCGACGGCTATGTGATCCGGGTGTTTGACAAAACCGGCTGCGCGGAATACTCGATCAACGCATTTTCGGAGGAGATGATCCCCGCGATCGTCAACGAGATGGAGACCCGCCTCGAAGCGGAACGCGCGGCGCTGCCCGAAGGGATCACGCCGATGCCCGCGGCGATCCCGGACGATTCCCCCGCCGCGCTCAAAAAGGAAGCGAAGTACGAGATCGACCCGATGGACGTCGGAGACGAAGCGATCCTTGCGCTGATCGGACGCATCCGGGAAAAAGGACTGCATGCGGAAGGCATCCTGGACATTTTCTGCGGCGTCAACTACTCCGCCGAGCGCAAGATCTTCCTGTCCGAAAACCGCGATCTCGATGAAAGCCATATGTGGATGAACGCATTTGTAGGCGCAATGAGCGCGCGCGGCGAGGAAATCAAGGAAAGCTACAAGGGCTATTCGGTGCTCGGCGGCGCGGAGCTTTTGAAGGAGGTCGAAAACGACATCGACGAGGTCACCCGTCGGCTCAACGATCTGCTGCGGTCCGAGCCGATGATCCCCGGCGAATACGAATGCGTCTGTGATCCGGAGGTCACCGGCATGATCGTGCATGAAGCATTCGGGCACGGCGTCGAGATGGACATGTTCGTGAAGGACCGCGCGCAGGCACGGCAGTTCATGGGCGAATACGTGGCAAGCCCGCTTGTCACCATGCACGACGGCTCGGCGGTCGACGAATGCGCGACCTGGGCGTTCGACGACGAAGGAACGCTGACCGGCGACACGGTCATCATCGACAAGGGCGTTTTGCGCCGCGGCATGTGCGACGCGCTCTCCGCCATGCGGCTCGGCGTGAAGCCCACCGGCAACGGACGGCGTGAAAGCTACGAACGCAAAGCGTATACCCGCATGACGAACACCTATTTCGAGGGCGGCGACGCCACGAAGGAAGAGATGATCGCCTCGATCCCGTACGGATTCCTGCTCGAAGAGCCGACCAGCGGCATGGAGGACCCGAAGAACTGGGGCATCCAGTGCATGGTCAACGTTGCGCGCGAGATCAAAGACGGAAAACTCACCGGCAGGGTGTTCTCTCCGATCGTGCTGACCGGTTATGTGCCGGACCTTCTGAAATCCGTTTCTATGATGGGCGGAAAGGTACAGCTTGCCGGCGGCGGCTACTGCGGCAAGGGCTATAAGGAATGGGTCAAGGTCTCCGACGGCGGCGCGTACATGAAGGCGCGCATCCGCCTGGGTTAAGGAGGAATCGCTATGGAACGAATCAAAAAGCTGCTGAAAGAAGCGGGCGTTTCGGAATACATCATTTTCGGGTGCATAGAGCGTACCGCAGAGCTGTTCTTCATCAAAAAGCAGCTCGACACGCGCCGCATCAAGGACGTGGAAAAGTTCAAGGTGACCGTGTTCCGCACGGACGAAAAGGACGGCAAACAGCTGCGCGCCGCGACCGACGTGACCGTGCTTGCCGAGATGACCGACGTCGAGATGCTCGATGCGTTCAAAGGCGCGTATTTTGCCGCGCAGTTCGCGATGAACCCGTATTATGAGCTGCCGGACCCGGTGACCGCGCCGCTGATCGAGGCACACGGCCGTCTCGCCGAGCAGGCGCCGGAACAGAGCGCGGGCGAAATGGCCGCGGCGCTCTTCCGGGCAGACACCGGAACGGACGCGTTTTTGAACTCGGCCGAAATTTTCGTAATTCAAAGGCGCTCGCATGTGATCAGCTCCCGCGGCACGGACGTTTCGTGGACCGAGGCGGAGGTCAAGGGCGAATACGTCGTGCAGGCAAAGGAGCCGGAGGACGTCGAGATGTACCGCGACTTCGCCTATACCGAGCTGAACACGAACGCTTTGACTGCGCAGGCAAAGGAAGCGCTGTCGTTCGTGCGCGACCGCGCGCGGGCGCAGAAGATTCTGAAAAGCGGCAATTACGACGTGATCCTGACCGACGAAAACGTTATGATGACGCTGTGGTTCTACGGCGATCGCGCCTCGGCGCGCATGCTCTATCCCGGCTATTCGACCTGGAAGATCGGCGACGACGTACAGGGCGAAACGTGCGGCGACCGCGTGACGCTCACGCTGCGCGCGCTTGCACCGTACTCCAAAGAGGGCATCCCGATGCACGACCTTGCGCTGATCGAGAATGGCGTGATGCGCGCCACGCACGGTCCGAACCGCTTCTGCCGTTACCTCGGCGCGGAGCCGACCGGCGACTACCGCAAGTATTCCTGCGACAATCCCGGCACGATGACCTTTGCCGAGATGCAGAAGCGTCCGTGCCTTTGGGCGGTCACGTTCTCCGGCTTTGAGATGGACCCCTTCTCCGGACACTTCGGCGGCGAGATCCGCCTTGGGTATCTGATCGAGGACGGCAAGCTGACGCCCGTCACCGGCGGCTCGATCAACGGCAGTATCCTGGACGCACAGAAGGATATCGTGTTCTCTACGGAACGCTATGCCGAGATCGGCTACGACGGCCCGTACGCGATCCTGCTGAAAAACATCGCGGTGGCCGGGACGGACGCGGAATAACGGACATCATAAGAAAAACGAGCTCTCCCGAATCGGGAGGGCTCGCTTTGGTTTGCAGGGGATTATGCGCCGAGTTTCTTTTCGAGGCGGGTGCGGATCGCGCGGATGAAGTCGATCGTGTTGACCGCGGTGGGCTTTTGGCCCTCGACGAGATTCACGAGGTCCTTGGTCATGATGCCGTCGTTCAGCGTTTCGACGCAGGCCTCTTCGAGCTTGTTGCCGAAGTCGACGAGGTCCTGTAGACCGTCCATCTCGCCGCGTTTTCTCAAAGCGCCGCTCCAGGCGTAGATCGTCGCCATCGGGTTCGTCGAGGTCTCCTCGCCCGCGAGGTATTTATAATAGTGCCGCGTCACGGTGCCGTGCGCCGCCTCGAACTCGAACTTGCCGTCCGGGCTGCACAGCACGGAGGTCATCATGGCCAGCGATCCGAACGCGGTGGAAACCATGTCGCTCATAACGTCGCCGTCGTAGTTCTTGAGCGCCCAGATGAAGCCGCCCTTTGAACGGATGACGCGCGCAACCGCGTCGTCGATCAGGGTGTAGAAGTAGGTCAGACCGAGCTTCTCGAATTCGGCCTTGTACTCCGTGTCGTACACCTCCTGGAAGATGTTGCGGAAGTTCATGTCGTACTTCTTGCTGATCGTGTCCTTTGCGGAGAACCAGAGGTCCTGCTTGGTGTTCAGCGCGTACTGGAAGCAGGCGTGCGCGAACGAGCGGATCGAGGTGTCCTTGTTATAGATGCCCTGCAGGATGCCGGGGCACTCGAAATCATAAACCGTCTCGCGGAAGGTCGCGCCGTTTTCGCCGGTGAACACCAGCTCCGCCTTGCCCTTTTCGGGGACGCGGTACTCGGTGCCCTTGTAGAGATCGCCGTACGCGTGACGCGCGATGGTGATCGGCTTCTCCCAGTTCTTGACGACCGGCTTGATGCTGTCGATGATGATCGGCGCGCGGAACACGGTGCCGTCGAGGATCGCGCGGATCGTGCCGTTCGGGCTCTTCCACATCTCATGCAGGTTGTACTCGGTCATGCGCTGCGCATTCGGCGTGATCGTGGCGCACTTGACGCCGACGCCGTACTTTTTGATCGCATTGCCCGCGTCCTTGGTGATCTGGTCCTTGGTCTCGTCGCGCTTCGGAAGGCCGAGGTCGTAGTATTCGGTCTTGAGGTCCACGAACGGGAGCAGCAGCTCATCCTTGATCATCTTCCAGATGATCCGGGTCATTTCGTCGCCGTCCATCTCGACGAGCGGCGTGGTCATTTTGATCTTTTCCATAAGTCCCTCCGAATTATTTGTTCTGCGCAGCGTAATAGTTCATCAGGCAGCCTTCGAGGATGATCGTCTTTTCGTCCTCGGTGAGGCCCTTCACGTACAGCATGAGGTCTTCGACCGTGCCGTTCTTACGGATCGCCTTGGCCGGAATCTCTTCCTTGCCGGTCGCGATCGCCTCGCGGATGCCCGGCACGAACACGAAGTCGCCTTCTTCATACGGGAACGCGTCGCCTTCCTTGAGGGTAAACGGCACGATGCCCCAGTTGATGCAGTTAGAACGATAGCGCTTGGTCGCGTACTCATAGCAGATGTTCGCAAAGCCGCCGAGCACCTTCTGGCAGGACGCCGCCTGTTCGCGCGCGGAGCCGTCGCCGGGCTTGTTCGCAAACACGCAGGAGCCGAACTGGGTATTCTTAAGCAGCACGTCCGCATCGCCGACCGCGGAAAGCGCGCTTACGAGCTTTTCGGGCTTTTCGCCCTCGCGGCGGGCCGCTTCGTCCTTCGCGACCGCCTTGGAGCGGCCGACGTATTCGGGCACTCTGCGCGACAGCGCAAACTCCGAGAGACGGAGCGGATTGGAGCGGTAGGAGGACGTCTCGCCGGACGGGATCAGCTCGTCGGTCGTGGTGACCGGGTCGCGGATGACGGCGTCAAGTTCAAGAAGCATGTTGTCCGCAAGCGGATACATCTTCGGCCAGTCGGTGATATTGGGCCCGAGGATCAGCTTCTCTTCGGGATGCGCATGCGCGAAGCCGTCATAGCAGCGCTTCTCGTACACGGAATCGTCGAACACGTACGGGATATGCGCGGTCTCGTATTCCACGTCGGTCGCGGCGGTGATGTAGCCGCCGTTCTTGGCCGTCGCGGCGATCGAGCGGGCGTCCATCAGCGCGACGACGGAGATCTGTCCCTCGCCGGGCTTAGAGCCTTCGCGGTTCGGGAAGTTGCGCGTGGTGTGACGGAGCGAAAGCCCGTTGTTGGCCGGTACGTCGCCTGCGCCGAAGCACGGGCCGCAGAACGACGGCTTGATGACCACGCCCGCTTCGAGCAGGGCCTCGGTCTTGCCGTTCCGGGTCAGCGCAAGGCTGGTCGGGACGCTGGTCGGATACACGGAGAAGGAGAAGTAGCCGTTGCCGGTGCTGCCGTCCTTCAGGATGTCCGCCGCTTCAACGATGTTGTCGAACAGACCGCCGGAGCAGCCCGCGACGACGCCCTGGTCCGCCAGAACGCCCTTCTCGCTGATCTTCGAACGCAGATCGAGGTGCGCCTTGGGGAACTTCTTCTTGGCCTCCTCCTCCACCTTTGCGAGGATCTCGTCCGCGTTTTCGAGGAACTCATGGATCGTATACGCATTGGAGGGATGGAACGGCAGCGCGATCATCGGCTCGACCTTATCCAGCTCGATCGTGATCATCGCGTCGTAGTACGCGCCCTCCGCCGGTTCGAGCTTCTCGAACGCGAACGGACGCTTGTGGATGTCGTAGTACCGCTTGATCTCGTCGTCGGTCGCCCAGATCGAGGAGAGACAGGTGGTCTCGGTCGTCATGACGTCGATGCCGCTGCGGAAATCGAACGGGAGGGACGCGAGGCCGGGGCCGGCGAACTCAAGGACCTTGTTCTTCACGAGACCGTCTTTGAACGTCGCCTTGACGAGCGCAAGCGCGACGTCGTGCGGGCCGACGCCCTTCTTCGGCGCGCCGGTCAGATAGCACAGCACGACCTCCGGAGGCTTGACGTCGTAGGTGTTGGAGAGAAGCTGCTTGACGAGCTCCGGACCGCCCTCGCCGACGCCCATGGTGCCGAGCGCGCCGTAGCGCGTGTGGCTGTCGGATCCTAGGATCATGTTGCCGCAGGTCGCGAGCTTTTCGCGCGCGTAGGAGTGGATGACGCTCTGGTTGGCCGGAACATAGATGCCGCCGTATTTCTTGGCTGCCGAGAGACCGAATACATGGTCGTCCTCGTTGATCGTGCCGCCGACCGCGCAAAGGCTGTTGTGGCAGTTGGTCATGGCGTACGGGATCGGGAACTCCTTGAGTCCGCTCGCGCGCGCCGTCTGAATGATGCCGACGTAGGTGATGTCGTGCGACACCAGCGCGTCGAATTTGATGTGCATGACGCCGCCCTCATTCGATCTGCTGTGCGCCTGCATGATCTGATACGCGATCGTGCGCGCACGACCCTGCTCCTTGTTCGTGCCCTCCGGCGCGGGAACCGGAACGCCGTTTTGCCACAGCATACCCTGTGCATGATACTGGATCATTCGTTTTTTCTCCTCCCATTGCATTTTGAAATCCGCACGGCAAACAGTCGCCGTTTTCAAGTCTTATTATAAACTTGCCGGCGTTGTTTTTCCAATATATTATTTATATATCCATAGAGATTTTCTGTCGTTTACGCTTTTCTCTTGCCATTCTCCCCATCTGTCTGTTATACTGATAAAAGTCGGTTTTTCCGTACGGTTTGAGCGGATATGCGGCCAAGCGCCGCAGAAAGGAGCCCATCCTGGACGTATCGCTGTATCCCGTGCCGCTGCCGAAGCGCCTGGCGGCACGCTATAAAGAATTTCTATCCTCTGCCGATCTTCGCGACGAGGGCGATGCGGACGTCGTCGCGCTGATGACCGACGACGATTTCAACATCGTCGCCTGCGGCGCGCGCGCGGGCCACACACTGAAGCAGTTTGCCGTCTCCCCCGATTACGAGGGCGAAGGCGCGTGTGCAACGGTGCTGTCTGCGCTGCTCAGCGAGGCGGTGCGCGCCGGGCAGAAGCGGCTGTTCATCTGCACGAAGCCGAAGAACGGCCCCATGTTCGCTTCGATGGGGTTTTTCCCGATCGTCGCGACGAAGGACGCCGTGCTGATGGAGGACCGGAAGAACGGCTTTTCCGACTACCTTTCCTCGCTGCCGCGCTATGAGGGCGTATGCGGTGCGATCGTAGTGAACGGCGATCCGTTTACGCGCGGGCACCTGCATCTCATCGAATACGCCGCTGCGCACTGCGACGCGCTGTACGTGTTTTCCGTATCCGAGCCGGGCTCCATGTTCTCCCCGGACGAACGCTACGATATGGTGAAGCGGGGCACGGCGCACCTTTCAAACTGCCACGTCGAGCATACCGACGAATACCTGGTCTCGCGCGAGACCTTCCCCGCCTACTTCATCCGCGACGAGCAGCACGCCGACGCCGTCAAGGCCGACCTCGATATTGAACTGTTCCGCACACGGATCGCACCCGCGCTGCACATTACGAAGCGCTTCGTGGGCGAGGAGCCGTTCTCGCCGACCACGCGCGCCTACAACGAACGCATGAAGCAGCTGCTGCCCGCATGCGGGATCGAGTTGATCGAGATCCCGCGCCTTCTCGGCATCAGCGCAAGCCGCGTGCGCGCGCTGATCCTCGACGAACGGCCCGAAGAAACCAAGGACCTTGTCCCCGAAACGACCTATGAAGCCATCCTCCGTTACGCTCACCGACATGCTTGACGCGCGCGAACGGCGGGCACAGGCGCAAAACGATCTTCTGCGGCAGGCGGGACCGACCGACTGCCTTGTTTCGCTGTCGCTGAACATCGCAGGCGACGTTAAGCGCACGCCGAAAACGCGGCTTTTGTTCGACGCGGGGCTTCGGGCGTTCGATTCTTTCGGCTTTCCCGAAGCGGCGCGGACGGTCCGGGACGGCATCACCGGGACGGAGGCGCTGATCCTTCTGCACGCGGACGCGCACGCCGTCAAGGAAACGCTCGAACGGCTGGAAGACGCCTTCCCCGCCGCAAGGCTGTACGATTTCGACGTGCTGAACGCAAAGGGGGAAAAGCTTAGCCGCAGCGTTCCGCGCAGATGCCTTGTCTGCGACGGCCCTGCCGCCGTCTGTGCGCGGAGCCGCACGCACGGGCTCGACGCGATCAAGGCCGCGACGGAAGCACTTTTGGACGAATTCTGCGCCGATACGCTGGCTTTGACCGCGCATGCCGCGCTGGAGCGGGAGCTGTACACCACCCCGAAGCCCGGACTGGTCGACCTGCACAGCTGCGGCGCGCATACGGATATGGACGTGCCGTTGTTCCTCAAAAGCGCGGCTGCGCTGGTCCCGTATTTCAAAACCGCCGTGCGGCTCGGTCTCAAAGATGCGGGCATGACGCCGCTGAAGGACGCGGGACTTGCAGCCGAACGCGCGATGTTTGCCGCCACGAACGGTGTCAACACGCACAAGGGCATGATCTATTCGATGGGCCTGCTGCTGTACGGCACGGGAAAGGCGCTGTCCTTCGGCGGCGACGCTGTCGCGCACGCCTCCGCGCTTGCCCGCGAGGACGCCGAAGTGCGGCTTTCCGCGGCCGAGGCGTCCCCCGCAACGAACGGCGCGAAGGTCTATCGGGCCTATCGCGTGCGCGGCGCGGTCGGCGAAGTTGCGGACGGATTTTTCCATGCGCGCTACGCCGCGGACCGGCTCAAGGCGCACGGGCAGAGCACAAATCCCGGCGCGCTTGCGTTGTGCGACGTGATGGCCGTGCTCGACGACACGAATCTCCTGCACCGCGGCGGTCCCGAAGGGCTGGCCTTTGCAAAGCGGTCCGCAAGGGAGATCTGCATGCTGCCCGAGGGCGAACGCGTCCGCGCGCTCGAAGCGCTCGACCGGGAGATGACCGCACGCAATCTTTCGCCCGGCGGCGCAGCAGACATGCTGGCGCTCGGATTCCTTCTGGACGCGTGGCGCACGCTGTCGGAGCATCTTAAGATGGGTAACGCCGTATGACGCTGCAGCAGCTGAAGAGAAGCGGCCGCAGCGTTTGCTGCGTTCGATGCCGACCCGAAGCAGGGCCTGACCAACGGCACGGACACGTCGATCCTTGCGATCTGCACAAGCTTTTGGAGCCGGCGTCTCACTGAAACAAAAAACACGGGAGGCATCGTTGCTTCCCGTGTTTTGCGCATGAAACAGTCTCCCGCGTTTTTTCAAAAAAAGTGGCGGAAAATCCATCTTAAAAGCCCGCCGACACCCGTGAATCCGACGCCGAGTGCGCCGAACAGGATCGGCCCAAAAGAGCTGTATTTTTGCGGTTCGGCGAGCTTCAGGATCAGGGAAAGCACCGCGATCACAAGCGAGGCGATCCCTATATAGAAATGCACGCTGAAGATGATCGCCAAACACCCCGCCGGTCGAGGCTCTACCGGCGTCTCGTCGCCGTACTGCACCGCCGCAGCCTTCTCCTCCTCCCATTTCCTGTGCTTTTTCCGATCCCGCAGGATCATCAGCGAAATCCCCGTGGCCACGCTGCCGAACATGGCGCATATGATCGCAGCTTCGAAGCTCTCCGACGACATGCCCCCTTTTGCCGGATCGGATGCGGGATACAGCACCGTGACGCTGCTTCCCGTATGCATCTCGGACGATTTGTAACCCGATACGATCCGATAGGTCTGCCCGTCGACCGTATATTCGATCGTCGGCCAGCTGTTTTCGTCATTCCGATCGAATGCGACGATCGTGCCCTCCGCTTCCCGGAGACTTTGGCTTTTGACCAGCGTACTGATGAACCCGATCACCGCAAGCAGGAGAAAGAATACGCCGATCGCAAGGACGACATACGGTACTGCCCGGCGGACAAAGGAACGCAGCCGCTCCGCCCTGCTCTCCGGCGCGGCAAAGTCTTTCTCCAGCATACCGTTTCTCCGTCAATCCAGATGGTACAGCTCGGTGTATTTCTTCGTCAGGTAGTCCGTGTAATACGTCGGGTCGAACGGCGCGCCGAAGGCCTCCTCCATCAGCTTGCCGGGTTCTTTCAGACAGCCGAAGCGATAGATGTGCTCGGTGAGCCAGTCGACCAACGGCTTGAGGTTGCCCGCGCGGACATTGCCCCACACGTCGATCTCCCGCTCCATGCGCTTGATGAGCTGCGCGCCGTAGGCCGAGCCCACCGCGTAGGACGGGAAGTAGCCGAACAGGCCGCCCGCCCAGTGCGAATCCTGCAGCACGCCGCGCCGGTCGTCCGGCACGTCGACGCCGAGGTACTCCCTGTACATGCGATTCCACTCCGCGGGCAGGTCCTTTGCTTCGAGATCGCCGTTGAACAGGCGCTTTTCAAGCTCGTAACGCACCATGACGTGCAGCGAGTACGTCAGCTCGTCCGCCTCGGTGCGGATCAGCGACGGTTCGGCCTTGTTGACCGCGACGTAGAATTCGTGCGCGGTGACGTCCTTCAGCTGCTCAGGGAAGATCTCCTGCATCTTCGGGAAGATCGCCTCGATGAACGGCTCGCTGCGGCCGATGATGTTCTCAAAGAAGCGCGACTGCGATTCATGCACGCTCATCGACACGCCGCCGCCGATCGGCAGACGCGCGATCCCGTCGGCGATGTTGCGCTCATAGGTCGCGTGGCCGCCCTCGTGGATGACGCTGTACATCGACGCCTCGACCGCGTCCTCGTGGTAGTGCGTGGTGATGCGCACATCGTATTTGGTGAAGCTCGTCGTGAACGGATGCTCGGTCTCGCCGATGATGCAGTAGTTCCGGTCAAGCCCCAGCACGTCCATCAGGTAGTCCGAAAAGATCCGCTGCTCGGCAATCGGGTAGTGCGTGTGCAGGAATGAAACGTCCGGCTGCTTCTTGATTTTCGCGATCACAGGGACAAGGCGTTCCCGCACGGTCGCAAAGAATTTGTCCAGCGTCGCCGTGTTGAGTCCCTTTTCGTACGCGTCGAGCATCGTGTCGTAAACCGGCGCGTCGGGCCGATAGTACTTTGCGAAGCGCTTCTGCGCCGCGACCAGCTTTTCAAGGTGCGGCAAAAACATCGGAAAATCGCTCTTCAGCTTCGCCGCATGCCAGACCTGATCGGCGGTCGTCTGGTCGACCGTGTACTGTACATATTCGTCCTTCGGAATGCACGCGATGCGCTCGCGCTCCTCCATGGCAAGCTCGGCCGTGCGGACCAGGTTCGGGTCGACCTCATCGCGGTGTTCGAGGATCTCGCGCTGCATCGCCTCGGTTTCGGGCGAGGTGACCATGTCGTACATGGCCTCACTGAGTACGCCGAACGTGTCGCCCACGACGGGGCCCGCGCCCTTCGGCATCACGGTGTTCATGTCATAGGACATCAGCCTCATCGCGTGCTCATACGCGCGGAGCTTTTCGAGATAAGTACGGTAGCGTTCAATGGTGTCTTGGATCATACATTAACTCCTTTCGGGATGGTCATTCGGTTCGTCGTCCGGCGCAAAGATCACGGTCGGCGTCGTTTCCTCCGGCTCGACGATCACGGCCGCGGGCTCCTGCTCCGCTGCGGCAGGTGCTTTTTTCACCGGCTTGCCGAGCAGCGCCAGCAGCACGACGGCCAGCACGCCCGCGACGATCAGCGCAAGCGTGCGCCGCGAATCATGCACCTTGACGGAAACGGTCGCCGCCGCCTGCTCCCTGCCTGCCGTCGCGGTCACGGTCAGCTTGGTCTCGCCGACGGCGTGCGCGATCACGTACAGCGTGCCTTCGGCGTCCAGCACGCCCTCGGCAACGCCCGCGTCCTCGCTTTTCACCTCGAAGTGCAGCGTGCCCGTGCCCTCCGCCGCCGAAAAGCCGTCGGTGAAGCGCGGGATCGCCTTTGCGACGTCGTCCCGCTGTCCGAGCGGCAGCTTAAGGCTCACTTCGATCCCTGCCGGCGCCGTGATCTTCGGGGCCTCGGCCGGTTCGGATTCCGTTTTCGATGCGCATGCAAGCAGCAAAAGCGCCGCCAGCAGCACAAGTATCATCCGTCGTTTCATACGTTCATCCTTTCATGGTTCCACTTTGACAGCATATCACAAATCGCGCGTCCCCGCAAGGGCGATCACGCCCTGCGCCCGATCAGCCGGTAAAACGGAATGCGCACGAAACGCTTGCCGATACGCTTCGCATACGGATCGCGCGCGGTGCGGCGGTATTCCTTCCGGATCCCGAAAAAGTAGCGGAACGCAAGGCGCTGGCTCGTCCGGTACACATCGGCGCGGTCGATCTCCACCGAGCGGCAGGTGCGCTCGACCGTCCGCTTCGGGAACAGCAGCGTCGTCACGTGCCGCACGTGTCGGAAGCCCTTGATGCAAAGGTATGCGTTCAGATGGTATTTCAGCTCAAACGTCATGCACCGCACGGAAAACAGGAACGCCTCATGATACCGCGCCGCGTATGCGTCCGACAGCGCGCCGGTCACGGCAACGCACAGACGCTTCGTTCTGATCGCGCGCGCCGCCGCGCTCCATTCCTCCGGCGCTGCGGACAGGTCGATGCGAAACCCTTCCGGAAGCACCTCGGCAAAGCGCGTACAGAGCGTCTGCACGGTTTCGTTCTCTTGTTCGTTCAGCGGCTTCATATGAAAATAGTAGCATAGTTTTCGCCGCCGCGCAATAAAAAAACGGCTCCGCGGAGCCGTTTAGCGTGTCAAAAAGCTTTTTGACACGCTGACAGGCTGCCAAGAAGGGAGGCAGAATCCGCGTTGTTCGCGACGGAGCTATACTAAAGTATGCGACCGAGCGAAAACGCGGATAGTTTGCGGCGAAATCATAAAAAAGAAAAGGCGTCCTGCGCCTTTTCCTCCGGCAAGTGTTTCTTTATAAATCCTCGCCGCAAACGGTCTGACCCCTTATAGACAGACTGAACGGCTCCGCGCGGGAGCCGTTCTTTTGTCGATTGATTATTCCGCTTTCGGTGCGCCGACGGGGCAAACCTCCGCGCAGTTGCCGCACTCGATGCAGACGTCGGGGTTGATCTCGTACTTGCCGTCGCCCTCTGCGATCGCCTCTACCGGGCATTCTGCCGCGCATGCGCCGCAGGAGATGCATTCATCCGTAATTTTGTATGCCATTGTTTGTACCTCCTCATAAGATTTCATCATCATTATAACAAATGATTCCGATTTTGCAACCGTTTTTTTGAAACGTTTTTGCGAACGGATCCGCACGATTTCTGTAACAATTCTTCTATGTTTGTCCCCTGCCTTTCTTTCGACATGCGCCGCGCCGTACACTATGGGACATAAATGACGCAGGCAGGATCAAGCCTGCGCGAAAGGAGACGCACATGCTGTATTCGTTTCAGGAGGGGCTTCTGAATATGCCGCCGAAAAGGGATCCGGATCGCCGTCTGCTGCTCTTGCCGACCGAGGAGATCAAAACCGTGCCCGGACGCCTGCGCAAGAACACGGACCGCGCCGCGCTGACCGGGCTGATGGTGAGCATCGCGCAGGTGGGGCTTATTCAGCCGCTCACGGTGCGCAAGACGCCGGAGGGCTACGAGCTGATCGCGGGCGAACGGCGGCTCAAGGCGTGCAAGCTCCTTGGCTATAAGGAGATCCCGTGCGTTGTGATGCAGGCGGGCGAAGAAAAGTGCGCGATCATGGCGCTGTCCGAAAACCTGCAGCGGACGCCGCTGCATTATCTCGAAGAGGCCGAGCGGCTGCAAGCGCTGCTTGCACGCGGGGTTTCGGAGGAGCAGCTGCTCACCCATCTCGGAAAGAATGAACCGTATCTTTCAAACCGTCTCCGGCTATTGAAGCTGTCGGGCGGAACGCAGGCACGGCTGAAGGCGGACGGGCTGTCGGAGCGGCATGCGCGCGCGCTTTTGCGTCTTTCCGACGACGAGCGGCAGCAGCAGGCGCTCGACATGATCGAGCGACGCAAAATGAACGGCCCCGCGACGGAGCGGCTGGTCGATTCGCTGACACAGTCCGCGGGCGCGGCGCCGATGCGCATCCTCCGCTGTTCGCGCGACTGCCGTCTGTTCGTCAACAGCGTCAAGACCTGCATCGAACAGCTCGACGGCACCGGCATCACGGCGGACCTTCAGGAAAATCGCCGCGACGACGGCGTGGACCTGATCATTCGCGTGCGGACATGAGCCGGAACAGGGCAAGAAACATCTTTGGCGGAAGCGTTTCCGCGCGGGTTTCCGGCGAAATACCGAGCGAGCGAAGGGCCTCGTCCGCATTCAGATAGGATTTCAGATTGTTTTTGATCGTCTTTCTGCGCATGGACAACAGCGCGGTGCAGAATCCGAACAGCGCGGCGGGATCGTCGTCCGGCGCGTCGGGTTTTTTCGTCATGCCGACGAACACCGACTGCACCTCCGGGCTCGGATAAAAGCAGTCCGGCGCGAATGCGGAAAGCGTTTCTGCGTCATAATACAGGGCGGTGAGGATCGACAGCGGACCGTAGGTTTTGTCCTTCGGCTGTGCAAAAAAGCGATCGGCCGCCTCCTTCTGCACCATGCAGTAAAACGACGCGGGCAGGCTTTTCAGGACTGCGGCGCACAGCGGTGTCGTAATGTAGTACGGCAGATTGCCGACGACCGAAACCGGCTGCGCTTCGTCCGTGTACCGGTATTTCAGCGCGTCGCCGCACACGACCGCAAGATCGGGATCGGGCAGCGATCCGGACAGATACGCCGCCATCGCCGCGTCCTTTTCGACGGCGGTGACGCTTGCGCCCTTAAGGAGCAGCAGCTCCGTGAGCCCGCCGAGGCCGGGACCGATCTCGATCACGTTTTTTGCAAGCCGCATGCGATCGACGCAGGCAGAGAGCCGTTCGCCGTCGATGCAGAAATTCTGCCCGAGCGCGCGGTTCGGATTCGTGTTCAATGCGGACAATGCGGTTTTGACAAAGGAAATGCTTGCTCTCATACGTCGAGTATAGCATAAATCTTTTTATGCCGCAAGCGTATAACGACGGCGCGGCGGGACATGCTATCGGAAAAGAACCGAAAGGAGATGCGCATGATGAACCGATTCTTTTTGATCCCGCTGCTTGCGCTGCTGATGCTGCTCGTCGGCTGCACCTGTTCCGTCAAGGGCAGTGCCGCAATGCCGACGACCGCGCCGACGACTGCGCCGATCACGACGCGTTCCCCCGCCGCAACGACAGCGCCGACGACCGCGCCGACGCCGGAAACCACGGTCGCGCCGGTCAATCCGACCGAGCCCGTCACCTCGCCCACAGCGGGTACGACGGCAGGAAACTGAACGTCGAAGCGTCCCGTCCCTTTCCCTTGCTTACAGGGGAAAGGCTTTTCTTTTTTGGAGAAATCCGACGGGATCAGCGCTTGCATCTGTACCGGGAATGGGATATAATTCCTTCATCGGTTTTGATGGAGGAGAGGGAGTATGACACTGCGTGATTTGAAGCCGGGACAGGCCGCGATCGTTCGGACGGTCGGCGGCGAAGGCGCATTACGACAGCATTTTCTGGATATGGGTGTGATTCCGGGCGTCAAGATGACGCTCGAAAAGCTGGCGCCGATGGGCGATCCGATGGAGTTCCGCATTCACGGCTACGAGCTGACGCTGCGCGTCGCGGACGCGGAAAAGATCGAAGCGACGCCGACCGACGCCGCGCACGAGGCGCCGAAAAAGCCGCGCAAGGCGGAGCGCGAGCACCCCGGCCTCGGCGAAACGGGCCGCTTTCATATCAAAGAGACGGAGACGCCGCTGAAGAAGGGGACCAAGCTGACCTTTGCCCTGGCCGGCAACCAGAACTGCGGCAAGACGACGCTGTTCAACCAGCTGACCGGTGCAAATCAGCACGTCGGCAACTTTCCCGGCGTGACCGTCGATCGCAAGGGCGGCGCGATCCGCAACAACCCGAACACGGAGATCACCGACCTGCCGGGCATCTATTCGCTGTCGCCGTATTCCGACGAGGAGCGCGTGTCCCGCCAGTTCATCCTGAACGAAAAGCCGACCGGCATCATCAACATCGTCGACGCAACCAACATCGAACGCAACCTGTACCTGACCATGCAGCTGATGGAGCTGGACGTGCCGATGGTGCTTGCGCTGAACATGATGGACGAAGTGCGCGGCAACGGCGGTTCGATCCGCATCAACGAAATGGAATCGCTGCTCGGCATTCCGGTCATCCCGATCTCGGCGGCCAAGAACGAGGGCGTCGATGAGCTTGTCGCGCACGCGCTGCACGTCGCGCAGTATCAGGAAAAGCCGAGCCGCACCGACTTCTGCGACCGGGACGCGCACGGCGGCGCGGTGCACCGGTGCCTGCACGGCATCATGCATCTGATCGAGGACCACGCGCAGGAGGCGGGCATCCCGCTGCGCTTTGCCGCGAGCAAGATCGTCGAGGGCGATCCCTATGTGACCGAAGCGCTGCACCTTTCCGACAACGAGCGCGACATGATCGAGCATATCATTACGCAGATGGAGCAGGAGCGCGGTCTGGACCGCGCCGCCGCCATTGCGGATATGCGCTTCTCGTTCATTCAAAAGCTGTGCGACGCTGCGGTCGTTAAGCCGAAGGAGAGCAAGGAGCACGCAAGAAGCCGCCGCATCGACCGCGTGCTGACCGGGAAATACACCGCGATCCCAGTGTTCATCGGGATCATGGGGCTTGTGTTCTTTCTGACCTTCCATGTGATCGGCGCGGGGCTGCAGAAGCTGCTCGAAATGGGCGTCGACGCGCTGACCGGGCTGGTCGACAACGCTTTGACCGCGTGGAACGTCAGTCCCGTTCTGCATTCGCTGGTCATCAACGGCATCTTCAAAGGCGTCGGCAGCGTGCTGAGCTTCCTTCCGATCATCATCGTGCTGTTCTTCTTCCTCTCGCTCCTTGAGGATTCCGGCTATATGGCGCGCGTGGCGTTCGTCATGGATAAGCTGCTCCGAAAGATCGGCCTGTCGGGCCGCAGCATCGTGCCGATGCTGATCGGCTTCGGCTGCACCGTGCCGGGCGTCATGGCAAGCCGCACGCTGCCCTCGGCGCGCGACCGCAAGTTGACGATCCTTCTGACGCCGTTTATGAGCTGCTCGGCCAAGCTGCCGATCTACGCGTTCTTTGCCGGGCTGTTCTTCCCCCGCTATGCCGCGCTCGTCATGGTCGGGCTGTACGTCTTCGGCATCCTCGTCGGCATCCTGTTCGCGCTGCTTTCTAAGGGCGTGCTGTTCCGGGGCGAGGCGGTCCCGTTCGTCATGGAGCTGCCGAACTACCGTCTGCCGGGCGCGAAAAACGTGCTCCGGCTGCTGTGGGACAAGGCGAAGGACTTCCTGTCCCGCGCGTTCACCGTCATCCTGATCGCGACCGTCGTGATCTGGTTTTTGCAGACGTTCGATTTCCGGCTCAACATCGTATCGAATCAGCACGATTCGATCCTTGCCACCGTCGCGGGCTTTATCGCGCCGGTCTTTCAACCCTTGGGCTTCGGCGACTGGCGCATGTCGACGGCGCTCATCGCGGGCTTTATGGCGAAGGAAAGCGTCGTGTCCACGGTCAACGTGCTGTTCGGCGCCGAGGCGGCACTGCACAGTGCGCTCCCGCCGCTTGCCGCGCTGTCGTTTCTGACGTTCTGCCTGCTGTATACGCCGTGCGTGGCGGCGATCGCCTCGATCCGGCGCGAGCTCGGACGGCGCTGGGCGGCGCTCGTCGTGCTGTTCCAGTGCGTCGTCGCGTGGGTCTTTGCGTTCCTGGTCCACTTTGTCGGCGGAGGGTTCCGGCTGTGAGCGCGGGCGATTGGATCATCCTCGGCGCCGTGCTGCTTGCGGTCGGCGCAGCGGCGTTCTTCGCTGTGCGCCGCAGAAAATGCGGCTGCTCCTTCGGGTGCGGCGGGTGCGCCGCGCGCGATTGCTGCAAAAAAGGGGCTGACAAATCCAAAGAGCCGTGATATACTACATAGAAATGTAACAGGAGGGCCGGCGGCATGAAGAGAGGCGGAACAATGGTGCGCGTGATCACGGGCATTTCGCTGCTCGTGTTTTTGGTGCCGTGCGTCTGGATCGGTCCTTTGACGCGGCTTTGCTTCTTCTATGCCGTCATCTGGTTTGCCGCACGTGAAATGTCCGACGCCTTGAACCGCATGGACTTTGTCACCTCGCCGTGGATCGCGCGCGTGGTGGCGTTTGCGATGTGCGTCCTGTTCTATCTCAAGGCCAAGATCAAATTCGACGTCACCGCGTTCTATATGACGGCGCTGAGCATCGTGCTGATGTTCGGACTTCTGGCCGCGCTGTTTCGCAAGATCACCATGCGCGACGTGCTCGGCTCGTGCATCATCTGCTTCTATCCGACGCTGTTTTTGCTCGGCTACGCGTACCTGTCCGTACAGCCGGACAACCTGCTCTATCCGGTCCTGCTCATCACGATGTTCGCCGCGGCGGGCTGCGATATCTTCGCATACTTCCTCGGCCGCGCGTTCGGCCGTCATAAGCTCTGCCCGTCGATCAGTCCGCATAAGACGGTCGAGGGCTCGATCGCAGGCACCGTGTTCGGCACCGTGCTCGGCATGCTCGCCTGGGTGCTGCTGCGCGGCTACGCGCCGATCCCGTGGTTTGTGTACCTGATCACCGCGTTCTTCTGCACGATCGCAGGCCAGCTCGGCGATCTCGTCGCCTCCATGATCAAGCGGCAGGCGGGCATCAAGGACTTTTCCGATCTGCTTCCCGGCCACGGCGGCATCATCGACCGCATCGACAGCTTCTGCTTCGCCATGCCGGTCGTCTATTTCGCGATCATGCTGTTCCACAGCACCTGAGGCTGTCGTAGAAGGGGCCGGACCGTTTGCGGCGAAGGCTTAAAAAAGAATTTTTGCAGGTTGAAAGGGCGCAAGCGCCTTTTCTTTTCGTTTTTTCGCCGCAAACTATCCGCGTTTTCGGCCGGTCGCATACCTTAGTATAGCCTCCCGGCCGAAGAACGCGGATTCCGGCGCCCTTCCCGACAGCCTCCTTCGGCCATGTTCCGGAAGATACTCCGCAGGAGAATCTTTTTATTGCTCCTGTTTTCAAATTTACATATCCTTCATGCGGATGTCGCAATTCTGTTGCAATGCGGCGATATGATAAAGAGGGCGATCCGCGTGTGAAAAAGATTGGCTTTTCGGGCGAAACGGCGCGGCCGCGCATACTTGCAAACAAAATATGCATATGATACACTAAACAGGCTTTTGAGGGGAACAAAAGGAGAATGCTTATGAAACGGATCCTGCTCTGGACGGGCGTCGGGCTCACGGCGGCGGCGATCGTCACAGTCGCCGTGCTGATCCTGTGCACTTGCGTATTCGGGAATCATACCTACACTTCGGCGACCTGCACCGCGCCGGAGATCTGCACGCGCTGCGGCGCGACCCGCGGCGAACCGCTCGGTCACATCTACAGCGATCCGACCTGCACCGAACGCGAGATCTGCGCGCGCTGCGGCGAGCGCAGCGGCGAACCGCTCGGTCACGTATGGCTGCCCGCCGCCTGCACCGAACCTGAGACCTGCGCGCGCTGCGGCATGACCCGCGGCGAACCGCTCGGCCACGACCTGACCGAAGCGAACTATCAAACCCCGGCGACATGCAGGCGCTGCGGCGACGTATTCGGCGAACCGCTGCCGGCCGCGCTCAAGGACCGCACGCTCAACGAAATGCAGGTCGGCGTGCCCGTGCCGTATACGACCGCCTCGTATGAGGATTACGACGTCGACGTGACCGGCACGGCCGAGATCGTTGATTATACCGTCACGCCGGGCAACGACGCGTTCCCCGCGCGGGAAGGCTACGAATGGCACATTGCGACCGTGCAGCTTGTATTCGGCGGCGAGGACGCGCAAAAGAACGGCATGTTGAGCGCCCATACCTTCGGAGACTGGTATCTTTTGGACGACTCCATGGCGGCGACCGAGGACGAAAACGGCCTGCGCCCGTTTATGTGCGACTGGCACGGCATGCGCGTGCAGTGCTGGCAAAAGACCGGCCCAAACGAGGAAGCCGACTGGTACGACCGCGAACTGCGCTTCCGCTGGAAGGAGGGCGTGCTGGTCCCGGAGGGCTACGACGGCGTGCTGCTGATCCTCTACCACTACCGGCTCGCCGCACACGCGACACACCTGTATCTGCCCGCAAGCGAGGTCCTCGACGAGCACGCGCTTGTGTTCCGGATGCAGTGATAAACGCGGACGTTATCCATAGTATTTACGCAAAGCAGTTTCCCGAAAAACCGCTTTGCGTTTTTGTTTCTCTGCTGTGTCCGGACAGCCGAAGCGCCTTTGCAAATAGATGCGCCGTGCTGTGAATAGCTCTTGCAAACGCCGCGAATATCCCGTATAATAATAGATGTACAAATATGCACGTAAAGGAGAATGGATTATGTTTGAAAACAACATCGGCGTTCTGGTTCCCAATGTGATGCTGCCCCCGAAGGGCGCGGATTTTGAGAAGTGGGCGGTCGTGGCCTGCGACCAGTTCACCTCGCAGCCCGAATATTGGGCGGCGGCGCGCGCATTCATCGGCGATGCGCCGACGACCCTCGACCTGTTTTTGCCGGAAGCGTTCCTCGGAAAAGAGGGCGAAGCCGAGCGCATTGCGACCATTCGCAAGAACATGCGCGAGTACATGGCAAAGGGCGTCCTGGAAACCAAGCCGCAGGGCTTTGTGCTGGTCAAGCGCTCCGTCGCGGGCAATACGCGCTGGGGTCTTGTCATGGCGCTGGACCTTGAATGCTATGATTATAACAAGGGCGCAACGACGCTGATCCGCGCGACCGAGGGCACGATCGTCGAGCGCATTCCCCCGCGTCTCCGCATCCGCGAGGGCGCGCCGCTGGAGCTTCCGCACATTCTCGTTTTAATCGACGACCCGCAGCGCACGGTCATCGAGCCGCTTGCGGCCAAGACGGAAACGCTCGACAAGCTCTATGACACCGACCTGATGCTTGACGGCGGCCACATCACCGGCTGGCTCGTGGACGGCGCGGCCGATATCCGGGGCGCGATCGGCGCAATGGAGACCCTGACCGATGCGAAGGCGTTTCACGCCAAGTACGGCGATCACGCGCCGCTGCTGTTTGCAATGGGCGACGGCAATCACAGCTTTGCCACCGCAAAGGCGAACTGGGAAAAGGTCAAGGCGACGCTTTCCCCCGAAGAGCAGAAGGACCATCCGGCCCGCTACGCGCTGGTCGAGGTCGAGAACGTGCACGACGACGGCATCGTCTTTGAGCCGATC